>DASUUV010000013.1:0-34916 GCA_036373895.1 Nitrososphaera sp.
AGACAAGAAATTGATAGAATTTCCAACTGGGCATGTTGGTCTATGCATAAGCAAGGAAGCACATGAAAAGTTGTGGCCCGAAGTTGGGAAATGGCTTGCCCAACGTTCCTAATATTCCCGGCTTTATTTGAAGAACCTTTGATCAAGATAGTCAGACTATGACGTATGTTCCCGCTTTCCTATCCAACTCTAATGTAATTCTTGCTATGCTTTATCTCTCCCTATGAACTCATCAATGTATCTGGATGGGAAATGGAGGCTACACTACGAAAGACCGATTCGTATGTCTACGACCCTGCAGCCTTTACCATCCTAAAAAACTACTACAGGGTTTATGTCAAGTTCCTTTATGTCTTTTTCAAAGTCTGTGACTAGCTGTGATATCCTCTGGATGCCCTCGGTGAGCTTCCTAGTATCTGACGGTTTTTCTCCACGCATGTGTCAGCAATATCTGAGGGCTAAACGGAGAGACGACCTTGGCATTAATGGAAGATGATAAAAAGGGAGGACTCCTATTGGGGTGAGATGATGAAGAGATGGAGGAAATAAAGAAAATCCTTGTAGCAGTTGACATGTCGGAACACTCCAAGAAGGCGCTTGACTATGCATCACTTCTGTCTGAAAGATGTAGCGCAGAACTTGTTATAGCCAATGTATTTGACGCATTTGAACGGGTTTCAAGCAGCAAGGAAAAACTTGAAAAGATAGCAGAAACGCTACCAAAGGGCAGCTGGGAGAAGTTGGAAAGTTATGCCGACGAAGCAAAAGCACATGGTGTGAAGAATGTGAGAGTCGAGAGAATGGAAGGCGATGCTGCCGAAAGGATATTGAATCTATCAAAACAGGAAAAGCCTGACATGATAGTTCTTGGAAGTAGGGGCAGAGGCACTTTCAAAGAATTGCTATTGGGCAGCGTTAGTAACAAGGTGATGCATCATGCGGAGTATCCTGTCCTGATAGTGCGATAATCAGCAAGCACCGCAATTTGATTTGCGGACATCATTATAATGAAGTACACTGCACAAAATTCTTACAGCCATGCGAGTAATGAACCCCTGAAATGAAGTCAAGGGTTCGAATCCCTCTCCCGGCATCTAATCGCAAAAACTTTTTAATCACCCATATGTCTATGTATTTTGAACCTTTTCAAAGAACCTATATCAGCACGCAGCCCTCTGGGCCCGCTAAAATTAAAAAAACGTTCAAAAACTGGACCCAATGCTAGCAGCATTGAATGTTTGATGGAAAAGCGATATGATCTGTACTAATGCAGCTTTTTTAGTATGTTGCTTTCGCAGTTCTAGACATCTTCTTTACAATGGTGTTTCCAAATACTTCTAATGCTTCAAGTTCCCTGTAAGGCTCAAGATCTACTATAAGATACTGTATACCAACCTCTTCCAATAACTCTATCTCTTTCAAGACATCGTCTGGGGTGCCGTATATTACAAACTCTCGAACTCGTTCTTCAGGTATTCCGTTAGAAATAATCTGTTGTAATCTTTTCTCTACCATCTTCTTGTCATTGTCAATTACTATAAGACCAAGTTTGCTTTTCAAAATAGAATCATAGTCTCTACCTACACTTTTGCAGTGTTCCCTTAAAATGCTCAGTTTTCTTTTTACTGTTTCTGTAGATCCAAATAGATTGCATGCATCAGCATATTTTGCTATGATCTTTAACGTGTATCGTTCTCCACTCCCTCCTACCATGATTGGTGGTGAAGGTTTCTGTATTGGCTTGGGATTACAGTATGCATTGTTAATCTGGTAATACTTGCCATTAAAGGTGGCAGCAGGTTCTTCAGTCCACATTTTACGTATAATTTGGATAGCCTCTTCTAATCTCAGTAGTCGCTCCTTAGTTGGTGGAAAAGGGATACTATATGCTAGAGATTCTTCCTGATTCCAAGCTGCGCCTATTCCCATGAACAACCTTCCCTTACTGAGGACATCTAGCGTTGCACCCATTTTTGCTAAAACTGATGGATGTCTATAGATGATACCTGTCACGAGGGTTCCCAGTTTTATTCTAGATGTCAGTCCAGCTAGAACCGATATAGTTGTCCAACCTTCAAGCATAGGATCCTGTCTATTTCCAACCCCAGAAATCTGATGGAAATGATCCATCACCCAAAACGAATCAAAGCCCAAGTTTTCTGCCCTTCTAGCAAGATTCTTTAATGAATCAATAATCTGAGAAGCATCATGGCCATCGTAATCGAAATTATAGTTTGGATGTTGTAAACCAAATTCCATGCGTAAGTTAAGTGAAGGATGGTAAAATAAGCTGTCGCATTGTTTATCTTTCTGTAACCAATTAGACATTTGAAGAAAATACCTCCACAACCTCTACCATCTCCATGTGAGGTAAAATTGAACGCAAATTTAGGCAAAAAGTAGTGGAGGTGTCTACAGAATGTGGAGGTATTATAACCACAGGCATTCAAGAATCTCCATTTAAAACAAAAAGCGAGCACAAAATCAAAGCAAACGTGTGGAGGTATTTCCAGAATGTGGAGGTATTATCTCCACTAGTACTAAATACCTCCACGATGAAACCGCGATTTCACGCTCAAATTTACAATAGTGGAGGTGGTGGAGATATCGGAGTTATTTTTCCGATCGTTTCCGAGGATGCACTCGATTCTGGGGCTGCTGAGAAGATGGAAATCCCCATTCCATAAATCTTATCTTCGACAATCGGGTTAGTGCCTTCAATGTCCTGGCAAGATAAGAAAACTGCAAAGTCAAAGAAATTCTTGAATTATGCAGACGTTCACGACTTGGAAGGAAGTGTTTGAGCCAATCTTCGGTGACCAATATGGGATTATGCCGAAACTGATTTATCGCGAGGACCTCAGAAATAATGCCAGCGCTCACACTAGAACTTTGTCTGCTGAGGGAAAAGAAGGTTCAACAATATCGTGGTGAAGTGCATAGATACCGAAATAAAAAAAGATTGAAGGTTAGTTAGTGCTTCAGCTCTGCGTCTTCATCATCTAGAATCCTTTTATCTTACAAGGACGCACCTGGGATCCAATGCCAAAGTATCGAAATAATTTGCCTCAGTTGTATAGCGGCGGCCCCTTTCTTACAGACGGAGGAATTGAGACTACTCTTATTTATCGCGAAGGGTTGGAATTGCCACACTTTGCAGCATTTCATCTGTTGCAAGATAATAAAGGAAGAGAGGCTCTTCAAAGGTATTATAGAATGTATGCTTCAATCGCGACAAGTCATAAAGCAGGATTTATTCTGGAGAGTCCCACATGGCGCGCTAACCAAGATTGGGGAGCAAAGTTAGGCTATGACAGCAAAAGTCTAGCAGATGTGAACCGCATGGCGATAGAGCTTCTCGTTGGTATTCGTCAAGAGTACGAGAACAAACAGTCTCCAATGGTTATCAGCGGATGCATTGGTCCTCGCGGGGATGGGTACAATCCATCTAGCGTCATGTCGGTAGACGAGGCTGAACAATATCACTCTGAGCAGATCAAGGTCTTTGCAGATACTAACTCAGACATGGTTACTGCCATCACTATGAATTATAGTGAAGAAGCGGAGGGCATTGTTCGAGCGGCAAAGCAAGCGGGCATGCCTGTTGCTGTTTCATTTACTGTCGAAACAAATGGCTCGTTGCCAACTGGTCAGTCCTTGGAGAGTGCGATTACGACTTTGGATAGCGTCACCGATAATGCTCCTGTATACTATATGATTAATTGCGCACACCCGAGCCATTTTGAGGCAGTATTAAGTAGTGGCAGACCCTGGTTAGATAGAATCCATGGCCTAAGAGCAAACGCTTCATCTGCTAGCCATGCAGAACTAGATAGGGCGACAGAGCTTGATGCAGGGGATCCTATAGAACTGGGAGGGCAATATAGTCAACTCGTAAATCGATTGAAGCATCTGAATGTGCTGGGTGGATGTTGTGGAACAGACCATCGACACATTCAAGAAATAGCCAAGGCATGCATCCGTCGATAAATGTTGCAGAATTGGCTGCTTTGGTGGTCTTTTCAAGATATACTGAGAAGTTGAATGATGCCAATTTCGACCCGGAGATTATAGATCGTACCCTTGAAGGGAGTGAAGCTATTTCATATCAAAAAGATAGAGCCAGGAATTATTACATCAGACTATACCAGATGGACTATATGATGGATGACTATTGAGAGTAATAATCATAGGCTAACAAGGAATCCACTTTTTGAAGCGATATGTCACTTCACGGCCGTCGGGCCCGCATGAATTTCTATTCCAAAAACTTTTTAGCTAGTCCAATGTCAATTATCTTGAACCTTTTCAAAGAACCTATATCAGCACGCAGCCCCTTGGGCCCGCACCACTTCTAAACAGAGGAGTAAAAATGATGTGTAAGTAATGACGTTGAAGGCCTCTAATAAGCGTAAACTATATGGAAAGGTTGCCCGATATATACGAAAAGAAGGAGATAGTCCTCGACTTTCGCTACGTTAAACCTAGTGATATTGTACGATTAAGATAAAATCGGGGTCTTACGCACTCGCGGTCTCGAAATTACCCCTTACCTCTACAGTCTCTTTAATCGTATTCACTTCTCCTTCAACTTTCCATCTACCTCCATTTAGATGCGATAATCGAGGAACAAATGTCCACATTGTTCCCTCAGCTGTGACTCTTGCGATTCCCCTTTGGTTTGGAGTTGACTGAGTTCCTGTTCCCGTTCCCACAATAGATTCGCCTTTGTTTGTCATGTGCAGATACCTTATCGTCAAGCTTGCGCCTCCCTCTGCTAACATTGTTGTTTCCACTGTGTCCCAATGAACTCCGGAATAGTGTTTTCCTCTAACCTGTCCCTTATCATTGCTCTCGATCCTGAGAGTTTCATTTGTGATATCTACGATCTTTGTAGTTGTTGCTTTGGCCCTTACGATGATATCATACTTTGCAGCAGAAGAAGACCTTTTCGTTGAAGAGGCTTTAGCCATATCTAGACCATGAATATCGCGACTCTAATTCTTTTTGGTAAATTATAGCAGAACAGAGGCAAAAAGGTAATCGATAAAGGATAGCTCTACGTCCAAGAGCACCTCATCAATAATAGGATGGGCAAATATTCATAGTATTATCAGCTATGAACGAGACAATTGTCTATATCTTTCCTTGTTCAAATATCTTTTATAAGCTATAGATGAAATTGAGTCATGAAATGAACATGGAGCATGAGTAGGAAGAAAGCAATAATCATTGGAATCGTTATAGCCACAGTTGCAATTCCCCTTGGAATCTATACTGCATTGCCTTTGTTAATCAATACAGAGATTAACGAACCGCTGCCGACTGTAAGCAATGGCAATATCGACATGGCCGCCATGCAACAATTTAAAGACTTCATGGAGATGACTGAAGAAGAAAGAATAGAAGAGGGCCAGCAAATGAGTAATGAAGAAAGGGACATGATAATGAAAGCAGCGGCTCAGACTAATGGTACCATTGTCAACGAGGAAATGACTACAATTGAAGAAGATACATCAACGACATATGCCGGCACGTTTGTGGGAGTAAATGATGGAATACATAACGCGGAAGGTCAAGCGAAAGTTATCAAATTAGGTGATGGCAGCAATTTCCTAAGGCTTGAAGATTTCAGATCGACCAATGGACCTGATCTGTATGTTTATCTTTCAACGGACAAGGGCAATTCTGACTTTGTCAATCTTGGCAGGCTAAAAGGGAATATCGGGGACCAAAATTACAAAATTCCAGCGGGGGCGGACCTATCAAAATATGACACAGCTCTCATATGGTGCCAGGCATTTTCAGTTTTATTCGGCAGCGCCGAATTAAGACCAATGACGACTTTATGATAAATGAAGTCCGTGTAAAAATCTCAATGAATCTGTAATGAATCTGGAAATATCCTCTAATATCTATTTGGAGAATTCAATGCTGATGAGCGGTATAAAAGAAAGCAGAAGAAGTGTCCTTAACGATAGGCAGGATAAAAAAGTGTGGAAAGAAAAGCTTACCCCTGAGCAATATGAGGTCTGCAGATTGAAAGGGACCGAATTACCTTTCACAGGCAAGTACTGGGACTGCAAAGAAGACGGTGTTTACCATTGTATCTGCTGTGGCAATGAACTCTTTGATTCTGAAACAAAATTTGATTCTGGCACCGGCAGGCCAAGTTTCTGGGCTCCTGCTAAGATACAGAACTTAAAATTTGTATTAGACAACAGTCATAGGATGCGAAGAATGGAGGTTCAATGCGACAATTGTGGTGTACATTTGGGCCATGTCTTTAACGACGGTCCTCATCCAACAGGGAAAAAGATATTTTGTATCAATTCTGCGTCGCTAGAATTTGAAGGAAGGAAAGATATTGATCAGATGCACAACGATGATGACCTATAACTAAAAAAAGAGAGGAAAATTGATATTGAAATTGAAATTGAAAGAGATTGGACTACAGCTCTGCACGTGCACTTGGATAGAAATAATGACAGGTGTGGGAGTGACACTTTACCTTGTTTTGGCCATGCATAACTATGTTCTTGCTGCCTTAGCCGCTGGATTATTTACCCCTCTGATTGGATTCCATTTTATCGTTACTCTCGTCTCTAAGAGAGATGGCTTGGTGACAATTGAAGGGGTTCGAAGAACAAACAAAACCTAGAAGGAAAGACAGTTATACAAAGGATTTGAAATGCTCAAACAGAATTTTCAGTTGAGGCGAATTTGTCGTCATAATCGGCGGTTTAGACATACACATTCTTCTTTCCGTTTTTGGAATTGACAAACGATGGAAGGTCCTTGACTTCTGCTTTGCTCTCAGCCGTCTAACCAGTCATGAAGCATCAGCTTCCTCCTGCATGGATTTTTTGAAATAGAGAGAGTAAAGAGTAATCCAGTTTTACCAACTACAGTTAACATTTGTTATTTTCCTGAAGTTATCTATAGTATAGACATTTGTTAGCAGCTACTTTTTATTGATATTCTTCTTTTATATTATTTCCATACTTCAGGAGCAATTTATGCACTTTGGGATCAATAATAAAATTGCAATATGGCGCATCCTGATTGTTATCATAATAATTTTTGTGATAATCCTCTGCCTCATAAAAATTACTAAAAGAAGCAATTTCTGTCACAATGGAATCCTTGTAATGGCCTTCTTTTTCAAGCTCCTTTTTTGATTTCTCAGCAATCTCTTTTTGTTTTTGGTTATGATAAAAGATTGCAGATCGGTACTGTGTACCAACATCGTTACCTTGTCTATTAAGAGTGGTTGGATCGTGTGTATGCCAGAAAACATCAAGTATTCTTTCAAAAGGTATAACTTTCGGATCAAATTCTATCTGAATTGATTCCGCATGCCCAGTTTTTCCTGTGCATACTTGGTCATAGGAAGGATTTTTCACTATTCCTCCTGAATAACCAGGTAGAACAGATTTGACACCTTTCAGTCTTTTGAATATTGCTTCACTGCACCAGAAACATCCATTCGCAAGTGTTGCGATCTCGAACTTGTCATTCATTTGCTATTTTTGGCAACTCCTTTCCCTTTGGGATAAAGCGTATAGATACTGAATTGACGCAATCTCGGGTATTTTTATTTGTCAAACCTTCTCCGAGAAATTCATGCCCTAAATGCCCACCACATTTTGTACATTGTATCTCTGTTCTTATTCCATCAGGATCTGGTACGCGTTCAATTGCATTTGGGAAGCTTTCATCAAAGCTTGGCCATCCACAACCTGCATTAAACTTGCTTTTAGATGAAAAAAGAGGAGCATTGCACCTTTGACAGATAAATATTCCATCCTCATTAAAATTGTCATATTCGCCAGTGAAAGGTGCTTCTGTTGCTTTATCTACAATGACTCTTTCTTGTTCTGGAGTCAGTTTATTATAACCCATATATACTCTATAACTCCCTTAGCATTTTTGAAGTCTCTCCTATCATATATCTCCTGTGTTATTATATGATTGACTGACTTCAGTCGATGAAGAAAATCAGTGCAAAACGGAGATATTTCTCAAATAAGAACGGTCAACTGCCTAACCGTAAATGTCAAATATCATTAACTGCTATTGATAAAGATCCGATTTTACTGCTTTTACAACTAGGACATCTTTCTATTATTCTGCTCTTATATAGATTTGATACGCACCAGAAGCAAGAGTGGCAAACCTGAAAGGAGATGCTATGTCTTGAATGTTTGTAATAGCTATCTGCTTTTCTTTTTGATTTAGCCGAATGTTTTGAGCGATCAATTGGCTCAGCCTTATCATCAAAATCTGATGCAAATGTGCTTACGCTCATTTTTAGATCGCAGCCTTCTTCCAGCAATGATATTTATACCTTGGTCAAACCATATCATGCTCCACAGCCTAGAAGTTAGTAGTCATTTAATTGGACTTTGTATTTGATGTCGTTACTCGCATCATTTACTTGCATCATTCTTGGCCTTCTATTTCGAATTCACGTTCTTAGAAGGCGATTTTGCATATGTATTTGATTCAATATTCTTTCCAGCATTTTTTCATTGAAAGTCGTCTTATGGTTCACAAGTACATCATTTGACTTCAACTTGTATTTTTATGCCATCCATATCCCGTACGAATATCGTCCTGTCTGACAAATCACCTATCATTGCAGCCATATTGCGGCGAGAGAATATATCAATCAGTGTCGCAAGCTCTTGTTTGCTTGGCAGCTCAATGCTAAAGTGGTTCAAGCCAATGCTTTCTGATGACGCTGGCGCGATGCCAGTTCCAAGCCAGGTATTCGTTGCTATGTGATGATGATATCTCCCAGCAGCAAAGAATGATGCACGCGGAATAACTGCTGTCAATTGCAGTCCTAGAATTTGATGGTAGAACTTCATTGCCTTTGCTATATCGCTGACATGCAGGTGGACATGACCAATCGTGGTCTTATCAGGCATTTCTTTCCGACCCTTTTCAGTAGCCTCTTTCAAAAGGTCAGTAGTGTTCAATGGCAATGTTGCCATTTCTACTTGAGTGTCCTTCCATCTCCATTGAGACCTCGGCCTGTCCCTATAAATCTCGATGCCATTGAAGTCCGGATCCCTTATGTAGATTGATTCCGAAACCAGATGGTCGGCAAAACCATCAAAATGAACTTGGTCGCGCTTGTCATTTAGATTTTGGAGCATATCCGCCAGAAACTTTCTTTCAGTAAGCAAGATGGCAAAGTGGTATAGTCATGCTCTTCTAGTAGAACTGCCAATCCCAGTTAGACTGTCATTGTTTGCAGCTGTTTTTTACTGGCAGCAATTCCACGAGGTAGGAGAAGGAGATATTGCTGCTACCAACGGATAGCAGTGCTTTACTACTTGATGGTCTGCCGACTGTCTTAAATCCTAAAACAGATTGGTAAAACTCAAGTGATTGGCTTAGATCGGACACATTCATGCTTACACGCCGTACCTTCATAGCGCGGTCTATTTTGTATTCTTGTTGATTAGTGGAGGAAGCACCATTAATGTTATCCTTTACATTCATGATGATAGATAGATGATAGTGTGCACCAAATTACTTAATAATCATCATAGTTATTGGTTCTGCCAAATCTCTTGTTTTTAACAGAATCAAGATGATGATTGTGTCGTAAATTTGGAAAAAGCTTGCCGCAGGTAAGTGTACTTACGAATTATTTTTTGTAATAATATACCCATTCATACGATGATGTATCAGCTTTTGTGTTAAGAGCACTGAATGTGATGGATGGAAGAACAAAGTATCATTAGAGGATACTCGCCACCATGTGCAGTTGTCGATGATCTACGTAGCAGATAGCTAGGAGTACAACGATCCCGAAGGCAAGATGTTGTAAAAAATATTGCAGTAGCTATATATATAAAAATTCAGCCTTAAAGAGTATTAATTCAAAGTAGAAAGGCAAAGACTTATGCAAGTTATGACTTTGAAGTACTCTAAAAGCGTAAATTATGTATAGAAGGATGTGCTCTCCTATATAGAGATCGCAAGAGAAGATACAATGTCAGATTTCGCATTGTTAAACCTAGCGACATCGTGCGTTGCGCTATTTTCTGTATCGTTATTTCCATACTGTTTTTAGCCATGTAAGTGCAATACCTCTTGCACTTACAATATGGCGATACGATATAGATGTGTCCAATGCAATATTGTCTTAAGCGGAGAAGGCGCTTCTAGGCATTACCTTGCCAACCCTACCCACAAGCTCGAGAAGCTACCTCCTCCGGTAAAGCCGGTTAAGAACACACGCTAGCTATTCCCTTATACTTTCTAGAGTTGAGACTACCTGCCACAACATGGTGCGGATATGTGACTGCATCTGAGGGCTTTGAGTTGCACTGTCAAGCAGACTTATTGCATTTGCAGCCCTCACTGAGAGGCTCCCGCTCTTCTCATCCTTGAGTGCAAGAAGCACTTCTTTTATCATGTTTCGAATACTCTTCTGGATATCGCTGTTTCTTGTAATTGAGTCGAGAGTTTCAATGGCGCGAGCAAGGCGCTGTTGATTTTCTTTTTCTTTAAGTTCCCTTTTTGATGATGCCATTATGCAGGCCTCCAAACGACTGCTTATCTACCTGCTAGTTGCTTTTGAATGTTTTTGTGGTCGCTGCTCTCAAAGAGACTTGCCTATGCAGCATTGGATCATCTTTATATCTGGAGCCTTTTCCAAATCAAGGAAAAAACATTCGGCATTCGTCTTTTTCATGCTACTCTCTCCCACAAGAACGTACTATCTTGCACGTCGAAAGCAGATTCTGAGGGTCCCTATATATAGTCTATAAATATATGCCTGATTGCATACCTTAAATGGCCTATTATCCATATATTGAGGTCAACCAACCTTTCTAAATGGTGGCAGAAGAGCAACTAAAGTGCAACATTTGTGGTGGCATCACTGTGAGCGCAAGCCAAGCAAAACAACACGCATCAACGTCTTCTCATGAATTGAATAAGTCAAAGCTCGAGCAAGAGCTCAATGCTGTAAGGATGGAAAATTATCAAAATGAGAGCTCGGTAGTTATCAGTTGGGAGAGAGGCTCTATGTGACTCTACTATCTCGCTATCATCACAGAGCACTTAGCATGATGCAGCACCTTGTTTGAGATGCTGCCGAGCACTATCTCTTTGAACCTCCCAAGGCCTCGTCTGCCAATGATTATAGTATCAAAGTCTCCCTTCTGAGCATACCCAACTATGTTGTAGGCTGCATCACCTTCGCCAATGACTGTCTCTATTTTGACGTCGCTTTTCTCGGCTAATTGCTTGCACTTATCCAAGATTTTTGCCGACTCTGCCCTGAAGTTGGCAAGGAGGTCGTTGAGCAGCTTTTGTGACTCTACATACACCGTTGGAGGGTTTTCTATGATATTCATCGCAGTTATATTGGCACCTGTCTTTTTTGCAAGGTAAATTGCGTGGTCAAGGGCGCGAAGGGAGTTTTCCGATCCATCTACTGGCACCAATATCTTTGAAAGCATGTATGTACGTATATAGTATTAGTAGCAATATTATTTTAATGCATAGCCTGGTCCTGCGGCAGAAGGAACTGGATGAATATGCTTATGATATATAGCGCAGCGAGCATTATCCCCACCCTGAGGCCTATTTCTTTTTTCATAAACATCGGTATGAGTGCGAGGATAGTGACCGTGGTCACCAAGATCATCTGATATTGCAGAATTGGGTTCACTTCGATGTTAGCATAAAATCCTCCGTGATACATTGCTCCGAATACTGCCACAGCGAGCAGCAGGGTATTGTTAAGTACCTTTGAGCCAAGTACGTTTGCGACTGCTATTGCTGCGCCTGCCGCTCCTTTCCTTGCAAGAAGCATCATCGAAATTTTCTCCGGCATTTCCCCGGCTATGGGGCTGATTATTACTGCAAGGACAATAATAGAAAGACCTACTTCAGCAGAGAATCCTTCAAGAGAATGTATGAATGGCTCTGCTCCTAAAAATATGCCGGCTGTGCCGGCAACAAAAGCCAACACAGCCTTTATCATTTCCTTGCTAGGCCCTTTTTCCTGCAGGCTTTCTTCAACCTTCACGACTTTGTGGTCCGGATGATTGCCAACCACTTTCTCTTGCTTTATCTTTACCACCTTTTTTTCAGCTCTCATCTCCATTAAGGCCATCACAAGGTAGGCTCCAAACATGGCGGCAAAGATAAAGCCGTCGATAAAGTTGTAGCCGTCTATGAACAGAGCTGCACTGATGACAGCAGTTGCGAGCAGGAATATCTTGTCGAGCTTGAATGTAGCAACATCCACACCTTTGAGCGGCGCTTTTGACAGGCGGGTCGTGGCTATAAGAAGCATTACTGAGAGGCCTAATGTCATCATCAGAAGGTTGCTCCCAAGGCCTGCCCCTATTGCTGTGCCGTAAAAGCCTCCTGCTGCAGCATAAATGACTATGGCGATCTCGGGAAGAGTAGTCGCAACGCTCAGCAGCGTCCGCCCTACAAATTTTGCACCATATTTTTTTGAGAGATGCTCAGCCCCGTATGCAAGTAGAAAGCTGGCACCAGTAAGCTCCGAGAGCCACAAAAGCATCGTCAAAAGGCTTTCCGCCAAACTAGGGTTGCTAGTCAGCGCAGGTTTAATATAAACTAGTTAGCGGACCAACAATCCAAATATTATTTAACTTTCTTACTACTAACTCTTTTCGATCTTCTGCATGAAGCGAATTAGATAGCAGTTAATTTGTAGTATGGCATATATCATATTGGTTTGATTGCAAATATTGTTCATATTAGTCTGAATGCTCGAGGAGGCGGCGAGCGTCTTGCAGTCGCTACGATAAAGGCGATTTCATCTATGGGGATTGGTGTTGAGCTCTCCACAGTTGAAAAGCCTGATATGCCATTGATACAAAATGCATATGGCACAAGCGTAGATGGAGATATCAAAAAGATTAGAACGCTCAATATCCTCCAAAAATATAGCCCCCGCAATTATAGCCTCACAGTTAATACGCATGGGGACATACTTCCATTTTACCACAAAGACTTCACCAAGAAGAATGCGATCACATATTGCCACTATCCTATTGCAAGGTACTTGATTGATTGCGGTGACCCCGATTACTCGACAGTCCTGCAGAACATGTGTCTTTTAGGTATGACACAGGCAGTACGCAATGGATACTACGATGCGGTCAGGAGCGCTTACGTCAAAATGATATTAAACTCTAATGTGCTTACTAACTCCGAATTTAGCCGCAAGGCGATCTTTAAGACTTTTGGTGTGGATTCGACCATCCTACCCCCACCTGTAGATGTCGATATATTCCGTAACGCGTGCCTAGCATCAAACATCCGCAATGACTCTATCTTGGTAATCTCGCGCTTCCACCCGAGTAAAAAGATAGAGAACGTCATACATCTTGCCAAGCTGCTCCGTCAAAACGAGGTAGGCATATGCATGAATATTGTAGGAAATATGCCGCCCGACGGCATTGGATACTTCAACTATCTTAACGATCTTGTAAGGCACTATGGCTTGGAGAATTTTGTCAGATTTGAGATAAACGTCAGGTTTGATAGGCTGCTCAACCTCATGCGCAGTTCAAAGGTCTATGTCCACCCGCTACCAGGAGAACCATTTGGCATATCTACTGTGGAAGGGATGAGCGCAGGCATTATTCCAGTCGTTCCAGATATAGGAGGGCATACAGAATTTGTCCCAGCAAGGTACCAATTCCATACCTATGGGGAAGGAGTACAAGCCGTGGCAGCAGCGCTTGCTGCACCTGCATCAGAACGGACCAAGTTAAGCCACTCAACACAGAAGTACTCCGTTACAAACTATGTCAAGAAATTCCAACAAATACTGGTCGAAGTTATGGATATCGGCAAAATGCGTCTGGAATCAAAGCCTGTCATTTCACTTTCAAAGAGGCAACCAGAATCCATGACTGCTTGATCTAGAGAGCTCGCGTATACACATATGCCGTGTCAAGTATCTGGTCTGTGGTCCAAAGCGTCGGCAAGGAGATGGTGCTTATAAGTTTCAGATCAAAGCTTGCAATGATATTTCCCCATCCCCAGCAAGTCCGGTCTCTTGTAAGAGGCTTCATGACATGGCTTCCCATGAAGTTAAAGCCAGCATTGTGCTTCATCTTCTCAACTGACAGCACCTTCCGGATGACGCTGTTTGCAAGCATTTCTCCCATTTCTGGCAGCCCAGAGATAAAGAATATGGGCTTTGACAGATCCAAACTGCCGTAATCAAAGCGCGTAGCGTCTGCCCTTATCACGTTATAGTTGACGCCAGTGCTATGCAACACTGCATCTTGCAGTTCCACAAGCTCGTCGTCGATCTCTATGCCATATGACTCCATTTCGAGAAGACTTGCGCAATATGCTATTCTGCCATCCCCAGAACCAACATCGATCAACTGATCAAACCCAAGCGACTTTGCTTCCAGCGCAAGCGTAAAGGCAGACAGCATCCACGTAGGGTAGAATGGTTGGTAGCTTGTGTCATGTTTTTTACTGCTCAGCCAATAATTATTGATGTCACCTTCGTAAATCCTGCATGAGATTCCAGAAATCTCTGCATTGTGTGAACTGAAGTATATCGGATTGGCTATTGCAAATCTGTGTAACGAGTCAAGCACATCATTTGCAATGGGCAAAGACTTGGAATAGTATCGAGGTATGATTTCACTGAGCAGGCTTCTCCTAGTTTTGTAGCCTCGCACAAATTGGTTCTTCAGAAGGGCTACTGCTTCTGGGATGGAATGATCAATTGTCATTTCTTTTTTCTCTTAGTAGACCGATTCTGCACTTGGGCGTAAACCCCTTCTGATGCTTTTATGGCCACATTCTTCACAACGATAGAGCCTTCTGCGCTTATAGGTGTAAATAGTTTCCGGATCCTCGATTATCTCGTGACGTGTTTTTACCATGCAGCGGTCACAAAAGCGAAGCTCTGTTGACAAGATATATGTCTGTAGGGTATATCAGCGCACTTTCGGATATATATTACGGATCATTAATCTTCTATGAAAAGAAGTCAAATCGAAGTTACTTGCAGTATATTCTGCCAATCCTTAATGCTCGATTAGAATTTTACAGAGGAAAACAGTCCTTGATGGTAAATATCCTACAACAGCAATTTTTCCTTGCATAACAAAAAATTGAGGAGAAAATTACAATTCGTATTCTCACATTGTGCCTTGCCATTTCTTATAACGCTTTATAAAAGTAAATTTTTATAACTCAATGAACTGCCATGACTCTGTAGTCATGTGGTCAAGTGTGGTGCTATTTGTACTCACTTTTGCTGTCTTTGGACTTTTGCTGGGATTTGCAGCAGTTTACGATACAAACCAAGAGGGGCAGATGGGCGACGGCGCTGTGATACGTCAAAACGTAAGTGACAATGCGACACAAGGCAGTCAGTCTAGCAGCCCTGATGTTAATGAAGAAAGCGGGTAGTAAAAAAGCGCCCCTAACTGCAATTTCTTACTTTTTCAATTTCTTTGCCAAAAGCTCTGGCACCTCTGCTGGACGCTTTGCAACTGGTACGTTTGCCCTTGCATAGTTGGCGACTTTTGATTCGGCAGACCCATAGTTCCCATACACTATTGCACCAGCATGGCCCATTCTCTTCTCCTTCGGAGCCGCTCGTCCTGCAATGTATGCGATAACAGGCTTGATGAAGTTTGTCCTTATAATATACTGAGCCAATTGCTCCTCGGCGTCTCCGCCTATCTCACCTACTACCACGATTGAGTCAACATCGGCTCTGTCTCTAACAAGGTCAAATGCTTCAATAAGATTTGTACCATTGATTGGATCACCTCCAATTCCAAAGCACAGCCTCTGCCCAAAGCCCTTGCTTGTTAGGTTGTATGAGACTTCATACATCAAGGTTCCGCTGCGGGAAAATACTACTGTGGTCCCTGCCTTGAAGGGCTGGGCGGGCATAATTCCCACCTTCATTATTTCTGGCACAATGACTCCAGGAGTGTTTGGTCCAATCATCTTCGAACCCTTTTTCCTTGCATACTGTACAATTTTTATTGTGTCTATGATTGGGATATGCTCAGGTATTGCGACTAGCAACTTAATGCCACTGTCAAGTGCTTCAATGGCAGCCTTGAGGAAAAATGGTGCAGGGACGAAAATTCCAGATACTTGTGCCCCCGTGGCCTTAACAGCTTCAGTCATTGTGTTGTAGACCGGTACGCCTTCAAAGTCCTGCCCACCTTTGCCTGGAGTCACGCCTGCTGCAATGTTTGTGCCATATGCTTTCATGAGCCTGCTATGCGTCGATCCGTAGCTGCCGGTGATACCCTGGATTATCACAGGCTTTCTGCCAAAGTCCTTGTCTTCCTTGGTCCCAACAAGTATGTCAAAGATGTTGAACGTTTTTTCCAAAGTCTTTGTCATTTTGATCCTCTCTATTGTTGTTTGTTTACTGCTGCCGCGACTGCAGATTGCACTGCCTCTTCCACTGTATCATAGAGCTTTGCCCTGCTACCTTGGAGCATTTCTCTTGCCTTCTCAGACTCAGCCCCAGAGATCCTTGCAAATACAGGGACATTTATCAGGTTGTTCTTGTATGCGTCCAGTATAGCCTGCGCGACAAGGTTGGTCCTCACGATGCCCCCAAATAGGTTCACGAGTATCACTTCAATCCTCTTGATCTTGCTTATCACTTTTAGTGCCTCATAGATGGTCTCGGTAGTTGCCCTTCCGCCAAAGTCCAAGAATGCTCCGGCATTGCCCCCAGAGTCCGAGACAATATCAACTCCGACCTTGCCCCCAGCGTCCGATACCATGTCAAGAGTCGACATTACAAGGCCTGCTCCATTGCCAATGATGGCTATGTTTCCGTCTAGCTCGACCAGAGAAAAGCCGCTAGCTTCGGCCTGTTTTTCAAGCTCTGACACATGCTCGTACTTTTTGAGCTCTGGATGCCGGAACATTGCATTATCATCAATTATCACTTTAGCGTCAAGGGCCATAAGAGAACCGTCTTGTAGAATCGCAACAGGATTTATCTCTGCTAGCTCTGCCTCTTTTTCATTTGCCAGCTTTGATAGCTTGGTTGTAAAGTCCACAAAAGAAATGATAGTTTCTCCTGTCAGACCCAGTTTTGCAGCGGTCTCCTCGGCCTCTTGAGGACTCAGACCATCTATTGGCACATCAACCATTACTTTGCTCCCGGCGTTTTCAATGTCAATGCCACCTTCAGCGGAAGATATTAGCGAGTAACATCGCTTGCTCCTGTTCAGGAAGAGCGATAGATACAATTCTTTCTTGATATCGACCATTTCTTCAAGTAGGATCCCGCGCGGAAATTCTCCCTTGACTTCTTTGTGCAATAGCTCATTGAACTTGGGCTCAAGCTCGGCTTCAGTTTTACATTTGACAATGGCTCCTGCCTTGCCCCTTCCACCCACTGTGAGCTGCGATTTGATTACGAGCGGGTAACCAAGTTTGTTGCCACCTTCTCTTGCTTCATGTATCGTGTGAGCAAGATATGACCTTGGTACCCTGATTCCAAATTCATCAAAAAGCTCCTTTCCTTGGTGTTCTAGCAATCTCATATTTTGAGCAAACAATCTATTATCGCTATTTATAAATCAAATTACTGTTTGTTATTAAAAATATCAACAACAATCGTATGGTATCATGATTAAGTGATATATTAAGAGATGTGTCTTTTGAATTTCTTTTCAAAACAGTTGGGCTACAGCAGAATGGAATTGAACCAAATAAGCGTTGCCCATAGCTTGCTTAAGTTCTCGCAGGTTATAATTTTCTATGAATAAGATGGAAGGTAAAAAGACTCTTCATTTGTAATTCTAGTGTACTTGATCTTGAAAGCCTAAGAGGCTATTTTGTTGAAGCTTTGTCAGTATGAGAATATATATACACAGAGGGAAATGAATCCCGATGCAAATGCTGGCAAGGCACTAGAAGGTAAGGATTGTCATCTGTCTTTGCATCAGGGCGATTGTGATCGCTACAACAGGCTAAGCCTTGTTTTCAACATTCAGAGAACAAGATATCATGAAGTTATCGATGCTGCTCAACCTGTTCTCCATTCTGCCCCTTCATGCTGTCCCAATCTCGTGGCCATTATTCCTGTCGCATTCTATTCTAAAGTTCTCTCATAACTTCTTCTTCCCCCTGCCGCCGTTGCTGCATCTTTGTTATTGCAAGATAAATGAGTGAAGCGGCAGCAAGGCTCGGGATTGTTGCACCTATAGCCGGCAGCTGCGGCATGTAGATTGGTGAAAGTGGAGACAGTATGTAATTTAGCAGGGCTCCAAAAGTCCATGCAATTATTGCAGGCACTCCGATGCCCAGCCTATCTTGACGCACATAAAGCATCTGCTCTGTGTATTTTTGCCTCTTTACGATATAATAGTCTGTGAGCACGACTCCAAAAAGTGGAACAAATATCGCTCCTATCAAAAGCAAGAACACCTCATACTGCTCGATAGAAACCACCATCGCTAGTATGGCACTGAGTGCAGTGAAACCGACAATCAGGTGCTTTTGGTTAATCTTTGCAAATATGTTCTGTGTTGATACCGATGCAGAATAGACATCTGCAAAGGCATTGTCGGCTTCATCGACTATCAAAAGTAGCATCAGAAATCCAAAGAACATGGCCTGTATGGCAACCACAATCGCGAGGATGTCGGATGTTCCAAGCAGAATGCCCCCAAAGTAAAATAGAATGTTTGTCATTGCAAAACCAATGAGCGTTCCCCAAAGCGCGCTTTTGCTTTTCTTAGAAAACCTGTTGTAGTCAGCAACAAGGGGCATCCACGATACAGGCATTGCTATGACGAGGTCAAGTGCAGAAAAGAAAGACAAGCCTTCTCCGGGCGACAAAATAAGAGCGGTAATGTCTGCCGAGTTTATCAGATTGATAATTATTATTGCAGATGTCCCATATGCTATCCACACGGCAAACTTGCCGATCCATTGCCTTACGACATTGAGTGGTCCTGCAATTCCAAGCAGCGCCACAAGTGCTCCAAATATTGCTGCCCAAAAGTGGTAAGGCACCACACTACCGGTCAGCATATCTGCAGCTCTTGCCATTATCATAATTTCAAATGTCGTCCACCCTACCAGCTGCATGATATTGAGTATTGCAGGCAGGTACGAGCCCCTGATGCCAAATGCCGGCCTCATTGTTATGAGTGATGGTATCCCGTGGTCGCTTCCTATCTTGCCTGCTAGGGCAAGCAGAATCGATCCTGCAGCCGAGCCGACAATGATTGCAAAAATGGCATCAAGAAAGCTAGCGTCGGAAAGAAATGAGCCAGCAGAAAGAACTAGCAGTCCGACACCGAGGCTCGACCACAGAATGAAGTAGTCTAGCCCGCCAAGCATCTTGTGCTTGTCTGGCACTGGCTTGATGCCCCATTCTGGTGTCCTTAGCAGTACCAAACCTCATCGATCACAAAAAAGATAGCATCAATAATAGTCTATTGTTTGACAATCCATTGTGTATATCCATGAACATCTCTAATGACCGAGCACACATATTTTCTTGGTATATTCTATAGTTTTATGGGCTCAACTTTGACCAAGCCACGCTAGTTCTTATATTACATCAAAAAAGACTTCAATATAGTCGATCTGGAATTTGTATACCTAGAAGTATGGCTCATTATCGATTTCAGTGTTTATAGCTCCAATTTGTAAATTTTTTATTAGAAGATTCAATGTTCGCCCAGAGTACTACTTCAGGTGAAGAAATTTTCGGCCAGTTTGCAGATAATAATATATGGTCTAGCTATGTCTTGAATTCATCAGAGTCCTATTCTATCGAAGAAATAAGTAAATCTTGTATCATCATAATAATACAACAGATACAGCTTTGAATATCCCCTCCGATGTTGAAGAGTTCATAGAAAGAGCAAGAGTTGCAAGGTTGGCAACAATAGATTCTGAATTCAAGCCCCACTTGGTGCCAGTAGTCTTTGTATTTGACGGCAACCATTTCTTTATACCAATAGACGAAAAAAGAAAAACAGGTAAACCTGCCAAATTAAAAAGGATAAGGAACATACAGAATAATCCTAACGTTGCCCTGCTGATCGACGAATATAGTGAAGAGTGGACAAAATTGGCCTTTGTAACGATACAAGGGAAGGCATCAATCGCAAACAAAACAGAAGGAAATATTCAGGTGAGAGAAGCTTACAAAAAGCTAACGACAAAATATATCCAATATCAAGAGGTGGGAGTAGGGGAAATGTGCATCATAATAACGCCAGAGAAAGTAGCGTCATGGATAAATTCCTGAATTTGAAATGATGCAATTTTTTGTTTCCAATGATGATGATAGTTTCTTATCTGGCAAATCTAGCAAGCTGCTTTGTTACATCCATTGTCTTTTTCACATCTCTACCTATTGGAGAAAAGGCATAACCAAAAATTATGTGGTCCGCTCCCATTGCTTTGATTGTATCTATGTCACTTCCAATTTGATCAATTGTGCCACTCATCGGTGATCTCGGTTGGTTGGAGGAAGAGCTTTGAGAAGAAGAATCTAGCACATTTGGATATGAAAGGACAATCACACGAATATTTGATCGGTTCTTGTTTGCCTTTCTTGCGGCTTCTCTTAAGCCGTTTATAGCTTGTTCCAGCTGCTCTAATGGCCCAAATCCAGCAATCGGCATCCAACCTTCTGCATGGCTTACTATGCGTGAGAAGGTATTTGGGCTGGCTCCACCAAGCAGTATTGGAGGATGCGGCTTTTGTACAGGCTTAGGGCCAATTTTTGAAGCTGGTATATTGTAGAATTGACCTTTAAACTCGACCACGTCATCACTCCAAATTCGTTTCAGCACTTGCATGTATTCGTCTGCCCTTGCTCCTCTATGTCTGTAAGGTATGCCCGAAGCATCATACTCATCTTTTGACCATCCAAGTCCAAAGCCTGCAATAACTCGCCCACCTGATAGAATATCGAGTGTCGCAAATCGCCTTCCCAACACCACTGGGTTGTGAAACAGCATATCAATTATACTGGTTCCTAGGGAAATTCGGTCGGTATTGGCTGCCAAGTACGTAAGCGTCTCCAGCGGATCAAGTACGTTTTGGTATTCGACTGGTATGGGAGCATTAGGTACTCCCCCATAGGGTGTCTGGGGCTTAACCGGCCATAAAAGGCGTTCTAATGCCCAAATAGAATCTAGACGTTCCTGTTCTGCCTGTTTTGCAATGTATAGAACGTTTTCCTTTGTGGCATTCTCTCCAGTGTGCGGCAAGAGTATTCCGACCTTCATGATGTATACAAAGAAAAATAGAGTCATGGACTATTAAAGGAGTCTCAAAAACTATTCTGACGATTTTGGGAGTTATTGTTAGTTACCTGTTTTCGCGTGTAGCAATTACAGATTTGCACTATTCTCTCACACTTTAGGAAAATCCAAAAATCGTCATGTATATGCGACCTCGCAGCTCAATTGGTCTTTGTAATCAAATTCGGATCGATGACTAGGATTATCAGGATTATCCCAAGAAAGATTGAAAAGGCTATTACCTTTACCATTCTGAGGTGAAGATCGCACTATCAATTGCCGGCAGTGACTCAGGGGCAGGTGCAGGAATACAAGCCGACCTAAAGACATTTTCTGCACTTGACGTGTATGGATGCACTGCGATAACTGCAATAACGGCACAGAACACAAAGCGGGTAGCCGAGATATTCGAGATATCACCGTCAATGGTGGAACAGCAGATAAGATCGGTTATGACGGATATGCGACCAAATGCCATCAAGATAGGTATGGTGTACAGCAGCCCAATAATAGACGCAGTCCACCGTTCAGTCAAAAAAACGTCCAAGATTCCAATAGTGCTTGATCCGATTCTTGCTGCCGGTACTGGCGCCAAGCTACTCCGCACAGAAGCATACAAATCATTTGTATCAAAACTGATTCCTTTATCTACTCTTATAACCCCAAACAGGATGGAAGCTGAAAAACTCGCAGACATTGTGATTAAGATAGAGAATGACGCTATTGAAGCTGCTAGAAAGATCAATAAGTTAGGAGCAGAAAACGTCATTGTCAAGGGCGGACACTTTGGCTCTACACATATGACTGACCTGCTGCTCGATAGCAAAGGCAACATCATGAAATTTATAAGCTCTCGAGTAAAGATAAAGGAAATCCACGGTTCTGGCTGCAACTTTTCCTCAGCAGTCACAGCATATCTTGCAAAAGGCATGACGCTTGCAGAGGCATGCAAGATGGCAAATGAATATGTCCATACTGCCATCAGAAATGCAGTAAAAATAGGGAGGGGTTTGCCCGTCGCAAACCCGCTTTCAGTTATCTATCGTGATGCCAATCGCTACCATACCCTGGCGGAACTACAACAGGCAGCAGAGCAGGTCAGCATGCTTGATGGCTTTTATAGGCTCATACCTGAGACACAGACTAATTTTGCTTATGCTCTCTTGAATGCAGACGATATATCAGATGTCGCAGCAGTACGGGGAAGAATAATCAAGATCGAGAATACCGCTGCGCCTGCTTCATACATCAAGTTTGGTGCCTCCAGCCATGTCGCATCAGCAGTCATTGCGTACATGAATGTCAACCCTGACTTTAGGTCTGCAATCAACATCAGGTTTGATGAAAGGATTGTAGATGTGTGCAAGTCACTATTCTCTGTGGCAAGCTACGACAGGACCAAAGAACCGAAAAAGATCAAAAGAAAGGAAGGGTCTACTGTGGCGTGGGGAATCCTTGCTGCGCTTTCAAAGAATCCCCTAGCAGATGTCATTTATCACACAGGCGATATTGGGAAAGAGCCAATGATAAGCCTGTTTGGAAGAAATCCTACCGAAGTCGTAAACAAGATCAAAGCAATATTGAAAAATTATTGAGTATGTATAGTTCAATTTATGTTATATATAGCAGAACTGAAAAAAGGACACAAAGCATGAAAGCGGTAATTCTGGCAGGTGGGCTGGGTACGAGGCTCCAGCCTTATACATTCTTTATTCCAAAGCCAATGCTCCCTCTTGGCAATAAGCCTCTCCTTGAACATATTATAGAGTGGTTGAAGAACGCTGGTGATATCAACCACATTGTCATTTGCGTCAGCTACCTTCATCGAACAATAGAAGACTATTTTGAGGACGGCAACCGGTTTGGAGTCAAGATTGAGTACGCAAGATCCGAGCGTCCGCTTGCAACAGCAGGCCAGCTTAAGACAGCCGAGAAGTTGCTTGAAGATGCCTCGTTTGTATGTATCTATGGAGATTCTGTCTATGAGTTCAATTTGCGCAAGATGATAAGGCAGCATAAGGACTCAAAGGCGTTTGTCACTATGGCGCTTCTACAGTACTCTACTAAACTAAAGTATGGATTTATCGACATTAATGGTCAGGATAGGGTCACCGCATGGCGTGAAAAGCCTGAGATAAGCGGCCTGATAAATATCGGCTCTTACATTATGGAACCGCAGTTTTTGAAGATAATACCCAAGTCCGCATCATTTGGGATGGATGATGCGGTAAGGAAGGCGCTGGAGCAAAGGAGGACTGTCAAAGGATTTAGGATCGATAGCGGCTTTATCGACATTGGTGACAAAAAGTCGTACTTGGATGCGTACAAGCAGTATGTAAGCAAGCTGGGCAAAATATAGATGAGCATAGCCCTGTTTGAGGATTCACATTGGCAAAACTTTGAGCCAATTTCACTTACAAAAGCTACATTTGACATAAAGGCAGGGGCAAAGAGCTTTTTTGAAGAGCACCAGCTGGCACCAGAAATACTGCTTACAAGAGAGTATCTTGCATGCATCACAGCCGAGCGACATCCTAACTGCAAGGTAAACCCAAGCTCCATAAGTAGCGATACTGTGTTTGTTAATGGGCTACTCCACCCTGGGGCAATCTCCCCTGACCGTCTGTTCAACATAAATCATACCTTTGCCATAACTGCCACCACCACCACCACCACCACCAGCAGCAGGAGGCTGCTTGTCGCGAGACTTGACAGCAAAGACATAGAATATCTGCAGGATTGCGTTACAGCAGGCAAGCGCATAGATGTTAAGAAACTAAGAGTGGAAAAATTGACCAATTTGGAAGATCAAGACACTCAGGGGATCCTCTCAGAGCCTTGGGATATAATCAGTGTTCTTGAAAATTCCCTTGCAACGCAGGTTTCTACTATGAAAAATGAAACGCAGCTAGGCGAAGAGGTCACGGTTACTGGCAACAACACTGTAGCACTTGGGAGAAATGCCTCAGTAGAGATTGGAACTGTGCTTGATGTAAGATATGGAGGTATATACATAGGGCCGGAAGCTTATGTTGCGGCAAGCAGGATAGTGGGCCCAACATATATTGATGGAATGGCGCAGGTTAAGCAGTACACTATCATTGAAGCTAGCTACATTGGCTACAACTGCAGAATTGGAGGCGAAGTAGAACACTCTGTAATATCTGATCATACGAACAAAGCCCATGCGGGATTCATTGGCCATTCATATATTGGCGAATGGGTCAACATTGGTGCTATGACCAGTACATCGGATCTTAAGATGACATATGGAAACATCAAGATGAGTAGGGGCAAGAACAAGAAAATTGACACTGGTCAAAACAAGATAGGTTCGTTTTTCGCAGACATGGTCAAGACATCAATTGGCACTCTTATTTACAGTGGCAGGCGAATCGGCGTTTCTTCCCACTTGCACGGACTTGTTGCACAAGATGTGCCCAGCTTCACTATCTATGGCAAAAGCATAGGAGCAAGAAATGTCGAACTGCAGATTGACTCGATAATAGAAACTCAGAGGAATATGATGAGGCGCCGTAACCAGACGATGACCAAAGCATATGAACAAATGATAAAGGATTTATTTGCCATAACCGCACTGGATAGAAAGCGGACCGGTGTCAGGAGAGGCAAGTTTGCCCTCTAGTGCTACATGTAGTTAAGCCCCTGACTTTCTTTCCAGAGCCCCAGCCTCTGGTGCAGCCAGGGGTAAAAATTGGCATCGCCATTTTCAAATTCCTTCTTGATTGTTCGGATGATATTCTTTGAAACATCTCCCGGTGTGCCGTATATCTGCTTTTTGTGTCGGAGCTTCAGTCCCAAACCTTCTTCTCTATTGTAAGCTTCTTTAACCATAGATACTATCCAACCCGCGCTCAGTGGCGGAACAAGTATGTTACTCTGTGCATCAAATATCGTTTCTGGCCTGTCGGTATTGAGCCTGACTGTCATAGATGTTACTTTGGGAAAGTAGAGCAGCTCCTCCTGCATTGAGCCAGAATCTGTCATTTCAGCCCAGCAATGTCCACTGTCAAGGAATTCTATGACATGTGCATATTCTTTCCATAAAGGCGTCATTAGTAATTTTTCTGGATACTGCTCGGCAAGACTATGCAATTTGAATTCAACACCATATTGCTTGAGTGCAGCTACGGTGGCGTTTAGCAAGACTAGGACAACTTTCTTGTCTGTGTTCTTGATAAGTTCCACAAGCCCCTCAATAATCGACATAAAGCGATTCTTTGTCAAGTTTTCTCGTCTATGAATGTCCATCCTTATCCAATCGTCCCTTTCAAGCTGAGGATAAAAAGTAAAGATGCTCTGCTGGGGTCTTTCTTTTCTCTTGATGTGGATTGCATCCACCACCGAGTTGCCGACAACGTAGACAAAGTTCTCCGGATATCCTTCCCTCACTAGATTATCCTTGTTAAGCTTCGTTGGTGCAAAGAAGAACTGTGTGCCTGCTGAACATATCCACGTGTCAATCTGCTCTGGAAAAGGTTCTTCCCTCGCAATAAACCATTTGCCGTCAAATTGGCTGCCCACAAATTTTTGTATCTCAGGTCTTGTCGGCTCTCGTCCTGTCTTTAGCAACTTTATGGCTTCGGGGCTCATGGAACGAAGACCTGCCTCATTCTGCCCAACCTTCTGACCCATGCCAAAAACCCATGCAAGCGGGACAATGCCTGCCACCAGTGTATCGCCATGCACTATCGGGAGGAGAGACTCAGTCCCAAAGTGCTTCTTGCAGTACCTGCCAAACGAGCCGAATTTGACTATTAGCTCGCTTGCCTTTTCCATCAAGTCTCCACGTATCTGGAGGTTGCAGCCAACAAACTTCTGCAGGTGGAACTCTTCTATGCCGAATCTGAGTACTTCGTCAAAATGTTGTCCTGTGTCAACGACAAATACCGGTAGTTTTTCCCTTACTGCTTCAAGTACAAGCGGAGCCTGCTTGTAAAAATCCGGCTTAGTGCCAGTAACTATTGCAAGAACAGGGCTTTTGTCTCTTCGAGCCTTGTCAAAAACGGAGTGGACGTTGTCTGACACCTCGATAGGCAGCGGGTTCGTTGACACGTCGATTTCCCTAAAGCTACTAGTATTCTTTCTCAACGAAGATCATCTAAGTCTCTGCTGTGGATGTGCCTTCTTTTTGATACAGCAAGCATGTAGCCTCCTATTCCAGTTACGCCTGCACCAGCAGGCATAAAGATGAAGGGTGCGGCTCCCACTGCTCCTACAATATACTGGCTTGGGATCTTTGGTACCATGGTTACACCAATGGCCATACCTGCAACTATCATGACGCCGGCTGCTACGAGCAGCGCGCCCCCTATTTGGGAGCCATTGGTCTTGGCCATGGCAAATGCAAAGCCAGCAAGTACTAGGCATGGAGCAGCTGAGATAAAGATGAGCTGCAGCAGCAGGCTGCCTGGCTCAACCACCCGCTCAGGCCCCATTCCTTCAGGACCGATCAAAAAGTTGTAAAATGATAGCAAAAGCGCAACAAACATTGCCGCGAGGCCAAGGGATGCAAGCGAAGTCCAATCCTCCAGCTTTAAGTTCATTATTAATACCTGATTCTATCATTAGTTGATAATTAAATCATGTGGTCTAGCTCTAAGCCCTCACTGGCCTATTCCTGTATGATAAATGTCGATGTCACCTAGCATGATCATTTGGTCAGACGATTCCTACAAGCCCTGCCAGCTCTTTCCTGCATGATGAGCCCAGTATTTCAGCTGACTTTTCTGGTCTTACATGGTTTATGAAAACTCCAAAACCGCGCTCAAGGCCCGACCAAGTATTCATCTGGGGATATACTTCAATATGCCAGTGAATCAGGCGGCTGTTCTTCTTCTCCGGCGACAGGTGGAATACAAGGTTGAATGGAGCATCCCTGAGCGCCTTTGACATGCCACCAAGTGTAGCTCGCAGTATCAGTGCAAGATCATTAATCTCCTTTTGTGTTATCTTTGAAAATGATGTTATGTGTCTTTTTGGATAGATCCAGAATTCATATGGGTAAGTAGGAGCCCAAGGACAAAAGGCAATGAAATTGTCCGTAGCAAGAATCTGGCGCGGACCGCTTGATTCAACTCCGATGAAGCTGCAAGCAGGGCAACTGCCGTTCTCATTCATGAACCTGTGTGCGCCTTCTGCTTCCGTGTCGATAACTGGAGGTATAGTGGAAAAAGTAACTATGTTTAGGTGAGGATGGCTCATCTGCGCGCCTGCGCTGGCACCGCTGTTGACATAGATTGAGACATATGTCACACTTTTTTGGGTGTAAAGCCATCTTACGCGGTCTTGGATGACCACAAGGACATTGCCCCATTGCTCGACAGAAATGTGCGAAAGGCTCTGGTTATGATCTGGCGATGCAACCACTATCTGATGGTATCCGTAGGCCGGCTCGCTGTACAATGGTTTCTCACTGTAGCTTGTAGTGGAACCAGTGACAACTACTGGTTTTTCACTCTGAAATACCCTCACTGACCAGTCCTCTATTATGCTGTCCTCACTATCTGAGAGACGCTGGAGCATGCCTTCTTTGACCACAAGCGCAAGGATTGCCGGCTCAGTCATCGACTCATTACCAGGACAGTACGGGCAATTGCCTCCATCGCTATTTCTGTCCTCTGATGCAGCTTGGCTAGCTTCAGGCATGACAATAAACTTGTCAAGAACGTAATCTTTGCGTAAATCCCCCAAACTTTTCAGCCTAGAAAAGGCTCTAATTGCTTTTAATTAAATGTTCTGTAACTTTTCAGCTCCCAAGAGAAAATTCGAAAGCCCTGACGCAACGTGAGCAGATATATTTTTCATTTCTTTTGATGCCAAAATCTTCTGTCCTCTGCTTGTTATTGTCTATTACTGTGCGCTGGCAGAAGGTACACCGCTCCTCCAATTATACTTGATAAGGGAGCCTGGTTCTATTAAGGAGTATATACTTTTTTGCAGGTTACGGTAGCTAATAGTATATGTGTGTATGTGTGTATCTGCATGTGACGTTGGACGACGATATTAGAAATATCATTGAAGCTGTTATCGAAAATGACATGGCGGCACCAAAGGTACCTAAAAAGCGTGTGCCAAAACTAAAGCGTATCTGGAAATGCCATCAGGTTCATGATTTCCTTTATGGGCACAGAGTAGGCTATTACAAAGGCTTGGCGGAAGGAATAATTCTTGAGCGATACCGGCGTCAACTCTCAAAAGAGGAGGATAATGAGGTTTTTGAAATAGTTCAGCCACACATTAAAGTGCTGAGAAAATATTTTGCGTATTACAAAGATACACGCAGAGGTACAAAAAATTAAATTGATCAGGCATCCTTTCGTCGCTATGAAGGATATCAGGTTAGTCTATGTTTTGCTTGATGGCATTGGCGACCTGCCCCATCCCTCTTTGAATGATCTAACGCCTCTTGAAGCAGCATATACTCCTAATCTTGACATGCTGGCAAGAAATGGCTCAATGGGGAGGGTTATCAGTGTAGGCAAGGGAATAGCACCCCAGTCTGATATTGCAGTTTTCAACATGTTGGGCTATAGCTTTAAAGATGGTAGCTACGTCGGCCGTGGGGTCATTGAGTCGATAGGTTGCAACATTGATTTCCGCGAGGGCGACCTTGCGCTGCGGGGCAACTTTGCAACAGTGGATGACAATTTGAAAGTAGTAGATAGGCGTGCAGGCAGGGTCATTAGTATCGAAGAAGCAAAGTCTGTGTGCAATACACTGAGCGACAACATTAGGTTCAGCGACAAGGATGGTTCTGTGACCTTGGAGCCGACCATTGCACACAGAGTGGTCATAAGGTTCAGACATGCCAAGATGAAATTATCAGACAAGATCACCAATACTGATCCTGCTTATGACAAAGTTGGCGGCATGGGAATAGCCAAGGCAGTCACCACTCAGGATATATACATACAGGAATCTGAGGCGCAGGAAGACACAGAGCCCGCCAAAGTCGCTGCAAAAATGTTAAATGAATTTACTACTCAAGTAGTGCAGCTTCTAAAGGATCATCCAGTCAACAGAACAAGAATAGCAGCTGGCAAAAAGCCTATGAACTGCATTCTTGCGCGTGATTCTGGCAACAGGTATCCAAACGTCGAACCGATCAATAAAAAGTATAACATGACTATAGGAGGCATTGTCGATATGCCAGTCGAGATCGGAATTTCCAAGGTGTTGGGAATAAAGATGTTCCAAGCAGGTGATATAATTGACTATGAGAAAAAAGCGAAAGTTGCCGCAGATAGCCTCAAGTCGGTCAATGCAATTTACGTCCACATCAAGGGACCAGACGAGTTTGGCCACGACGGCGACGCAAGGGGAAAAAAGAAGAACATAGAGGATATTGATAGACGCTTCTTTGGTACGCTAATGCAGGAGTTGAATAAGATGGATGCAGCCATAGTAGTTTCTGGTGACCATTCCACCCCCTGTGTAAAGAAGGGGCATAGCGATGACCCAGTTCCCCTGCTGATTTCCGGTAGCAGGGTAAAGCAGGATGGAAGCGCAAGGTTCACTGAAAACTATGCCAAACGCGGTAGGCTAGGCCTCCTCATGGGAACAGATGTGCTTCCAACAGCTATCGAGATGGTTAGCTAAAGCTGCGAGATTCCCAGAATCTGCCCGAGATATTTCCTATAATAGACAACTAGGACGAGGCCCACTATTACAGGTGTTATCCCATATTCAAAATAGCCAAATACTATTAAGAAAAGTCCGATGATGAACATCGCAAGCCCAGCCATAGGGTTTACGTACTCAAACCGCAAGTGCAGAAGGAGGTTATAGAGGTAAATCTAAAAAGCCTTTTGCCTCAGCTTCGCTGAAGACATCCTCTATATATATACACACTCAACTTTTTCTCTTTTTTTCTAACTATCTGGACTTGGAGCGGCTAAAGCTCCTGCTCCGATCATGAGGTTTTTTAGCAAAACCGCCACCAAAAACTTTGGATCCCACAAGCCTGCTTGTCTTATCTGTCATCGTTATAACAGACGCATATGGCGTCTTCACTGGACCTAATAACTCCGCCACTCTGCCGACCTTTCTGCCCGATCCATCGATCAGCAACTCGCCGGCCTTGATCCTTTCGGCACCCACAGCATTGAGTTTCACTATTAACCTCCCACTTTTTGCAAGATGTATGATTTCTCCTACTTCGTTTGTTTGGGTGATTGGCATAAGTTGATTTTACCTTTATCATAAGCTTCTGCGTCAGATATTATTGTTATTTTTTTGTGTAAGCAATAAACCCTCTCTGCAGTATATCACTAACTGATAGGAAAAAAACACAGAAAGAGAGAGACACACACATCCCCGTTCCACAATACCAAATTGTTTATTTCTTGATGGATTTTTGCAAGCTCCGTCGCAGCAATTTGTTGGCTACTGCGTTAATTATCTGGGACTTTTTGATACCTTCCTTTTTTGCCACCATTACATAGCCAGATTTGACAAATGATCTGCGAGGGAACCTTGCATCGCTGTTTATCTCTTGATCCGATAATTCGAAGCCTGCCGATCTGGTAGCCTCGACTAACTCCTGAACAGTAGGATCAAAGACTGCCTGATCACGCTTCACCTTCCTGCCTTGCCGTCTCTTAAGGTTCTTATTAAAGTAGTCCAGCCACAGCACCACATGTTCGTAGTCTTTCAAGAGAGTTTCTCCATCCTCTCTGTTTTACAAAATTATAAAAAATATATTGCTTGCGTATATATGCACGGGCTCTCTCTCTACAAAGCTCATTTGGACCTTGCTTGCCAGTGAAATGCGTCCTCTGAGGAAAAACGCGCGGTACAGCTGTTGCCGTTGTCAAGGTTGTATGTTATCTCAAGGCTATAGAAGTTACTACCACTCTTGGGGCTAGCTGCACCTGTTCTCTCATGAGTTCTTGTACCACCTTCTAGCCAGCTGGCTGGAATGCTCAACTCGCCTACCCATCTGTTAGGATGTTGACTGTCCTGCACGAATGTGGCGGAGAGCGATGTCTGCCGCTTTATCTTGCTGGCCCCGTCCTGCAACTTGTCAAGGTTTTCCGACTTGACTTTGTTAACGAGCCGGCCGGCAACTGATCTCACACCTGCCCCCAGATCGACCTGAAGGAAGAGCCGTCCGGATTCAAGTGAGTTTAGCGACTTGGCAGGGGAAGGCTTGCAATAAAACTCCACCGGATATGGGCAGACTGCTGTGTCTTTTGGATTCGGACCATCCCATGATAAGTCCACAAACAAAAGAAACCCTTGTTTACTCTTAACGGTTACTATATGACCAACTTTACTTGGTCTTTGTTGTTGTTGCCTTGACCAATATGGCGTTAACCACTCCGTCTTGCCCTGGCCTTGACACAACCCTTGCTGTCCCGTTTTCAATCTCAATAATAGCTCCCTTGCTGATTACGCCCCTTCTTTCATAGTCCCTGTTTGCTGGGTTCTTAGTGACTCTTAAGATCTTGGATTTGGTTACCTTTTTGTTCTCCTGATCAATTACGTTGGCAAACTCGGCAGTCTTGAAAGCGACTTTGTTGTTATTGCCCCTAGTCCTTCGAGCAACGATCTGGGTAGGGCCGGCGACCGCTTCATTTGGATATCTGTCAATCTCAAACTTACGTCTTCCTCTCATGGCAACCTTGCGTCCACCAGTTAACTTGCGTCCGCCGAGGTTTTCTATCGATTTTCGCATAACAGTGCAGTAGGTAATTTTTCTCTGCTCTAATTAAGTCTTTTCTGGCAGCTGAGGCTCGGTTGCTCCACCCCCTGCAGCTGTTGCAGCAGCGGCGGCGGCGGATGACTGGATATGCTTAGTAGTTGAGCGCTGCTGTGGCTGCTTGTTTGCTTTTCTTGTTGTTGTTGTGGCGGCGGCGGAGGTGGTCGTCACTAGCCTGCTTTTTACGGCATTGAGGTCTGTTATGCCAAAATAATTCTGGAACTTAGGCGTCGTTCGGTACACTTTAAGCCGGCCAAGGTTTTCATGCTCTACGAACTGTAGCTGCTCAAGCACTTTGATGTGAGAATACACCTGGCTACCTCTTATCTGCACTAGCCTCTTTGAGGTCACTGGCTGCTCGTATGCAACGTAAGAGAGCGTCTTTAGTGCACCTGATGGAAGTAAAGGATGCTGCGCGAATTTGCGCACAAGCGGCGTATATTCTGGCCTTAGCTGTAAAACATAGCTGCCGTCTTCAAGTTGAGCTATCTCGATTGCCCTAAAGGTTGACTTGACTTTCTTTGCAAGGTCGTTTACCACCCTATGCGTCTTTTCCTTGGAATTTGTACCAGATGCCTTTATCAGTTCATCTAGGGACAGAGGTCTACCGGCAGAGTATAAAGCCGCTTCTATTCTAGCGGCAATTTCGTCTTCTGGAAGAGCCGGCTCGCGCAAGGTGTGTGTATCTCTCTCTTTATATTCTAAAGAATCGATTTATTACTTTATTGCTCTGCTGTTGTTGTTATTGCTATTTTGTCGATCATTAAGGCTGGGCGAGTGTCATCTTTATGTCGTCTGAATCTTCTTCTGGGTAATCCAGCTTGATCTTGCGCTTCGTTGCAAGGTACAGCATGGCTATAAAGCATCTTGCCATTTCGATTGGCTCCAACTTATTAACCAGCGTCTTGAACATAAGTATGCCGTCTGCAGCCACAATGTCATAGATCATGTCTTCGTAATCTTGGATTATCTTCTCAAACTTGATAAGATATTGATCAAAATTAAAAGTCTCGACTGGCTCAAGCTCGAGTTCTTGTTTCTTTCTTTTCGAACGGGGGTTTGCAAGCTCCATTATCATATTTTCTAGCATGTGGAGCAAGTCTTCCACTGACACTGGATATGTTGGTTCAATTCTGAATGGTAGCTCGATTGGGTTTAGCTGTGGTATAGGTAGCTGCTGCTGCTGCGGGTCGTTGGTTGGGTCATTGAGGCCTTTCTTTTGCAAAGCTATTTTCTCAAGTACAAAAATGCTTTCCACTTTTAGCCGATAGATCATCGACGAAGAGACAGCCGCCAATCCACAAATGCGCAGATCCTTATTGCCTGTGGCATTGAGCAATCGTAGGAACATTTCCAGCAACTGCGCAATGTCTATGTTCCAGACATCTTTTCTGATAAGGAGTGACGGATTGAAGAGCAAGTTGAGTGGTGGCTGTGCGATTTGCCTTCTTGTATCTGATAAGCCTGCTTGCTGCTGCTGCTGCCGCCCCTCATCCTGCTGTTGCCCCTCATGCTCGATGTCAGCCAATTTCTCTCTCTATATATCTCGATCGGTTGAGTCCCATTTAATACTTGTTTGTAAAGTACCTTTGTTGTCAAGCTTAGCTATTACTTCTCTCTCTATGCAGTCGTTATTTGGCGTCGACGACATCTCAAGCTTTTGAATTCTTCTTGTATTTCTTCTTCTTCTTCTCTTCTTCTCATACTAATGATTTGCCTCACTATTCCTTTTCGCGCGTTTGGCTATTTTTTTCTCTGACTAGGTAAATACAACGATTGTCCGGCTCTTCTCATCACAAGAGCATTCCAATCTCTCTCTATGGTAGCAGAGAAGACCTCTCTACAACTGTTAAATTAGATAACACACACAAGAATACGAATGCCGGACAGAAATCTACCTTGCGGCTGTACCATGCAGTGGGATGAAGAAGGCACTACCCTTGTATTTTGCAACCGTCACACTCTTGATTATTTCGACTGGGACGGCACAGACAGAGACTTTATCAAAATGGTTGCCACACCTAAAAAAAGCGGCAAGACAGACAGAATTGCACTCTTGGAGATGCGATAATAATAATAACAATAATAATAAAAAGAAATTCTTACACGGCATAGCGTATTTATTTTGTTCTTTGGCATTGTATTCTTGCAAACAGACAGAGACTGAGAGAAAGGGGAGAGAGATAGATATTTTGCCAAGAAGCAGAAAGCACACGAGACGGTTAATTATCTTTGGAGGTATTGCAGTTATTGGTGCACTAATTGCCTTTATGGTATTTCTTCAGGTGGAGGTTTCACGAAATAATGACTTCAAAAGAGCATTTGAAAGAATAGTGATTGATACAAATGCATTGACGCAACAGTATACTGCAGAAGAGGACATGTGGCTGTCAAGAGACAACAATACAATGATCCAAGTTATTGACCAGTACTTGCCCAGGTACGACGAGCTGATAGAAAGGGCAAAGGCTTTGAATACGCCTGAAAAATACAAATCAGCGCATGAGTATCTTGTCAGTGCTATCGAGCTAGAACGGCAAAGCCATCAGCACTTTCGCAACTACCTTGCCACAGCCGATCAGAGCGAATATGAACAATCCGCAGAAATGATCTCAAAATCGCTTGAACAGAGCGTTAATGCTGATGCGGCTATTAAGGCTGCAGGCTAGCTATGTACATGTTTTTGTATCTGTCTGTGTATGTGTGTGCATCTAGGTTTTAATTGAGGTATATAGAAGAAGGAAATGTTGCTGTTACGGCCGTCGTCGTGTCGTCGGCATCGTAATTGTTAGAAAAAGAGAAAGATGCTGGGCCCATAGTTCAGCTTGGATAGAATGGCTGCCTGCGGAGCAGTTGGTCGAGGGTTCGAGTCCCTCTGGGCCCGC
>DASUUV010000014.1:0-7470 GCA_036373895.1 Nitrososphaera sp.
TCTTGTGCATCTAAACCCGATGACTAATGCTCACAAATCAATAATCTCGAGGCTCAAAAAGGACTATCGCGTCTACATTTTCCCAGTGCGCTTTATTAAAGACGGGCAGGAGGTAAACACAAAGAGCCTTCCGTTTTCGTATCAGCTGCGGAAGCAGATGGTTGAATCTGTCTTTGGTGACTCTGTCACAGTGCTTCCAGATTATACCTTCTACGCGCCGTACAACAAATACATGCCGCCGCTTCTTTCGTCGCGGTCATGGGAACTCCGCAACCAGATAATTACACAGATAAATGAGAAAAAGTTCGTATCATACACTGGCGACAAGGCCGAGCGGCTTATGCTTAAGGCATATAGGCTCAACCCACTCAAAGCTGACAGGCTTGAAGTTTCCGCATCATCGATCAGGGCAAAGCTCTATCGGCAGGTGGTTGAAGGTGGTGACAGAGACGAAGGATGGCGCGAAAAAGTGCCTGAAGTAATAGCAGAAATCATCAAGGAGAGCTGGAACATTGTGGACAAGTTTGCAAGAATGGAAGATAGCACAACAAGGGTGATGGGTATGAAATTCCCAAAGGAAGGCTACAAGTAGTTCAAGATTTTTATAAGCCAGCGAGGGATTGTGGCTTCATACATGAAGGAAAAAGGCGGCGAGTTTGTCTGGTTTGATGGCAAGCTCGTGAAATGGGAAGACGCCAGAGTTCCAATCTATACACATGCCCTCCATTACGGCACGGCGGTCTTTGAAGGTATACGTGCCTATGCAGCCAAGAACAACATCTACATTTTCCGGCTGGAAGACCACATGAAGCGACTTCACCGCTCTGCCCGGGTTTACTCAATTTCGCTCAAATATTCTGCCCGGGAACTTGCAAATGCTACAGTCGAGCTGTTGCAAGAGAACAAGGTTAAAGAGTCGTGCTATATCCGCCCACTGACATTTGTAGGCCTGCACGGTATTGACCTTAATGTGACAAAGGACTCGCCGACTCATACTGTTATAATCACGTTCCCGTTTGCAAAATACTTTAAGGACGAAGGCATCAGGGCATGTGTCTCTTCGTGGAGGCGCATCCATGACAGTATGACCCCTCCACTTGCCAAAGCTGCAGGCAACTACCTCAATTCAATTCTGGCAACACAGGAGAGCAAGCGCAACGGTTATGACGAATCGATTCTGCTTGACTTGTATGGCAACGTAAGTGAGGCTTCTGGCGAAAATATTTTTGTTGTCCGGCATCACAATGTCTATACACCATATTTCGCCGATTCAGCCCTTGAAGGGATAACGCGTGAAACTGTCATGACGATAGCAGAGGACTTAGGCTACAAGGTCATCGAGCGCCAGATAGCGAGGACTGAACTGTATATGGCTGACGAAATATTCCTTACCGGCACTGCAGCAGAGATAGTCCCAGTTACCAGTATAGATTGCCGCCTTGTAGGTAGCGGAAAGGAAGGGCCGTTGACAAGGGGTATCCGTGAAATGTATGCCAAGATAGTGTCTGCCGAAGCCAAAGAATACATGGAGTGGTTGACCTCTGTATGGTAGGCACTACCACCGGCAGTAACACTAGAATTGCCGTTATAGGTGTTGGCGGATGGGGCAAGAACCATGCAAGAGTGTTGAAGGAGCTTGATTGCCTGGCAGCGGTATGCGATCTTGACCTTGCTAGGGCTAAGGAGATTGCAAGCAGGCATGACGCACAGGCATACTCTGCAATCGACGAGATGCTGGAAAAGGAACGGCTTGACGGTTGTCTAGTGTGTACGCCTACAAACACGCACGCGACTGTGGCCAAGAAGGTTATAGAACATAGCATCAACATATTTGTTGAAAAGCCTATGTCCTTCTCTTCCAAAGAATGTGAAGAAATGACACAGATGGCGGAAAAGAAAAAACTAATTCTAACATCTGGATACGTCGAGCGATTTAACCCTGCTGTTAGCGACACGCGCAAGCTCATAGAGGGCAAGATGTATGGTGACCCTATGATGATTGAGTTCCACAGGGAAAACAGGATGCCGCCACATATCACAGATGTGGGGATAATATATGATACATCAGTGCATGACATTGATGCGGCAATATTTCTCTTTGGGAGCCCTCCACACGTCATATTTGCACGTGCTGGCAAACGCTTTCATGCACATGAGGACTTTGCAACCATAATGCTTGGCTTCGAAGGGCAAAAAGTAGCCATCATCGCATCCAACTGGCTTACTCCAAAAAAGGTGAGGACTTTTAGTGCTGTATGCACTGACGGCATTATTTCCGGTGATTTTTTGACACAGGAGATCAAAATAGACCATGCTGAGGCTACCATAGTGCCGCGCCGGAAGTTCCAAGAGCCGCTAACATTAGAGCTAAAGAATTTTGTTGAATCTATAGAAGGTAAGGCAAAGATAGTCGTAACTGCTACAGACGCAACAAATGTGACAAAGGTGGCAGAGGCAGCTATACTGTCAAGCAATACCGGCTCGCCTGTGTATTTGGATCTGAAATGAACAGGTCGATGCTTGATATCCTTGCATGTCCCATAGATAAGCACTATCCACTAGAGCTTTTCCAAATCGTTTCAGAAGGTCAGACCGTGAAAGAGGGCATTCTATTTTGCACAAAGTGCAACCGCTACTATCCAATAATTGATGAGATACCTATCATGCTACCAGACGAGCTTAGAGAAAGGCAAAAGGCCCAAGACATCGAGTTTTTGAGGAAATGGCAAAATAAGATCCCTGACAAAGTTATAAGGCAAGGAAATCCATGGCATTTGTGAAGGAATGAGCAACAACTATACCGCATTGCCGGGCGTGACAAACTATGTTGACAAGAGTGCCAAGATCGGGAAGAATGTCAAGGTATGGCACTTTGCGTACGTGGGAAAAGATGCTGAAATAGGAGACAATGTCATGATAGGTTCGCTGACGCATGTAGATTACAAGGTCAAAATAGGCGACAATACTAGAATTGAGGGGTCAGTTTACATTCCACCCCTCACAGTAATTGGCAAGAATGTTTTCATTGGGCCGGCAGCAGCATTCACAAACGATCCTTATCCAATGAGCCCCAAGATGGCTGGGGTAATAGTGGAGGATGGTGCCATAATAGGTGGAAGGTCTGTCTTCAAACCGGGTATTCGGGTAGGTAGGAACAGCGTAGTTGCAATGGCTGCAGTTGTGACAAAGGATGTCCTACCTGATACCGTGGTAATGGGTCATCCTGCTAGGCCGGCATACAGCCGTGCAGAATATGATAGAAAGAAGAAAGAGTGGGAGTCAAAGAAGTAATGAAGAGAGAGAAAAAGCTCCTGTAAAGCAGCAAAATGATCTTACAATGGCCGTATATTCTTTACTTCTGGGTTTACCAGAAACTTCGGATTGGGCTCTCTTTTTTCTATTAGAACATCAAGCAAGTTTCTTGCTGCAACTTCTGCCATCTTGGAGCGTGTCTGATATGTGGCGCTTCCAATATGCGGCAGTAATACCACATTTTTCATTTTCAAAAGTGGATTTGACCGTGGCAGAGGTTCAGTTTCAAATACATCTAGACCAGCACCCGCAATCTGATTGCGCTTGAGGGTCCTGACAAGATCGACTTCTTTTATGACCTGTCCTCTTGCCGTATTTATCAAGAACGCAGTCTTCTTCATCAATCTTAGTTTTGTCTTGTCTATCATTTGATGGCTGTCACTGTTCAGAGTTGTGTGTATTGACACAAAGTCGCTCTGAGCAAGCAGCTCGTCAAGCTCTACATATGTTACTCTGAGCTCTGATTCGAGCTGCTGGTTCCTCTTGCGGTTATGGTAGAGGACTTTCATGTTAAATCCTCTTGCTCTGTGCGCCACTGCCGATCCGATCCTGCCAAGCCCAATTATGCCAAGGGTACTGCCGTGGACATTATATCCGAGCATCAGGTCTGGACTCCATGCAATCTTCCATTTTTTGTTCTTGGTATATTCGTCTGCACTTACAATATTGCGTGCGCAGGCAAGGATAAGGCCAAATGCCAAGTCTGCTGTCGCTTCAGCAAGGATATCTGCAGTATAGGTAACATAGATACCCCTTGCTGTCGCTTCCTTGACATCGATATGCTCAAAGCCTGTGCTGTATGAGCTGAGGACTTTGAGGTTTGAACCTGCTTTGTCCATCACTTGGGCATCAATCCTGTCAGTCAGCATACACAGAATGCCCGCCTTGCCAGCAACATTTTTCAATATCTCTTCCCTGCTTGGCGGGCGGGGCCTTTTGTTCAGCGTTACTTGGCATTCCATCGAGAGGATAGAAAGGGCAGGCTCTAGCATCCTTCTTGTCACATAGACCTTGTTCTTCTTCTTGTTGCTCACGGCACCATTAGCACTATCTGCATTTGCATTGTTATTTAATTATAAATAATACATAACTAAAAAATAGTCTATGAAAATAGGTCTTGCTTTACCTCATCTTGGCCCTGACGCTACCCAAAGGAAACATAATAAAATTAGCAGTTGATGCCGAAAAGGAAGGCTTTGATTCTCTTTGGGTTGCTGAAAGACTTCTTTGGCCTTTGAAACCACAAACACCATATATCGCGACTCCGGATGGAAGCCTTCCTACTTTTTACCAAAATGTATTTGATCCTATCGAAACACTCACTTTCGTAGCTGCACATACTAATAAAATTGCATTAGGTACTTCTGTAATAGATATGCTCTTTCACAATCCTGTGATATTAGCAAGAAGATTTGCAACACTTGATGTTTTGTCAGAAGGAAGAGCTATCTGCGGACTTGGTATTGGCTGGTCTAAAGACGAGCATCAGGCTTCTAACGTTCCATTTAAAGATAGAGGTAAAAGAGCAGATGAGTTTGTTCAAGTAATAAAAAAGATATGGACTGAAGATGTTGTAGAATTTAAAGGGCAATTTTATAATATTCCAGCTTCGAAAATAGGACCTAAACCGATTCAAAAGCCACATATTCCAATTTACCTTGGTAGATATGTTCCTAAAACATTTGCTCGTATTGCCAACCATGCTGATGGTTGGTTGGCCTCACTTGGTGGACCTCTTGATTTCTTGCATAATAGTATAAAATCACTAAGAGACCAAGCAAGTAAGGCCAATAGAAACCCTGATGAAATTAAAATTCTTACCTTTTTCCTCAGATACTAATATCTGAAGGGAAAAAAATAATAGTAAGGGCGGCAGTCAATCTCAAAGGTTTCCTTTAACTGGGACAATTGAAGAAATAGGGAGAGATATTCAAAGAATTAAAGAAATGGGAGTTGAGCATATAATGTTTGCATTTGTCGGATTAGGCTTGGATAAAGTGGTTGACATCACAAAACAACTCAGTAAATTTGCCAGATAAAAAAGGCAAAGATAATTAGAGAAAATAAGAGCGCTTGATTCACCTGTCGATCTTAAGGTATCTAAAGCATATAGTACCTTTTTGCTCTATAATCCAAGCTGGGTCTAAAATAATGGCGCGCAAAAACAGACTTTGGCACCCTTCCCTGCAGCAGGTCCACAATCTCCGATTCAATTCCTGATTGTCTAAGATGTGAAGCAAAGATCTTGAGGCATTAACTCATTTGCATATCCATTCCATTTCTGTTCAACACATGGTAAATGGCGCTCCAGCTGCAGTCCGTTGCAGACCTTTTCGCAACTTCCAAATGTTGTTTGTTAAGAGATGAAGCAAGCCACACTAGACTAACGTTTTCCGCTTTTACCAATGGAATAGTAAGTCTTGCCTGCCATCATAGCTGGTCTTTCTACAGAGATGATAACTACTCGTAATATTTGATTGCTTGTTAATAATAATAGCCCGGCCCAGATTCGAACTGGGGTCAAGGGCTCCAAAGGCCCCTATGCTTGGCCACTACATTCAGCGGAAAAAGAATTTTTCCCCTACCGGGCTTCCGGGCGTAATTTCAAGTATCTAGGACATACTTATAATCTTAAGGCACTAATCATTCTCTCTGTGGGATCTTCCATCCTTCCAAGGATCCGTGCTGCCCTTTTCTTTTGCATCTGTATGTACCGTTCGTCAGAGATCATTTTCGTGCCAAGCCTTACAAGCGATCTGGAGTTGATTGCTCTCTTGACTAACCCTGATCTGACAAGGTATTTTTCAACGTAAAATTGGATAGGTGCTATTGATATTGTAGGCTTGCCTAGGAGCGCTGCCTCAGCAGTCATTGTGCCGCCTGCCCCTACAAAAAGCTGTGTAGATTTTATGAGGGTGGTGCCCTCAACTACATCTCTTAGCACCTGCACCTTGTTGCCATAGCGTGATTCTACTTCTGCTATCTGGTCTTCATATCTGCAGAGTACTACAATGTTGGCTGACTGCCATAATTTATCTACAAAGCTATCGATCATTCTTGTTATACTAATCTTCTTGTCTGCAATGTATGATGCTTTGCTTTCCTCGAGTCGAAGAAGGATCATCTTTTTCTCCTCCTGCTTGACTTCCTGTATGTCATCATCATTAAGGTGCTTAAGCCACGCTGCCGGATCAAGCGCTCTATAGTGTACAATGTTCTTCTTTGCTATGCCGTAACCTGACCATGCAGAGTGTGGTATCACCCAAGGGCAATACAGCTTGCTTGTCAAGGGTATCGTAAGCTTTGCAACAGCTTCTGCATGAGGCGAGTCGTTAAAGCCAATATACCTGATTCCAAGGCCAAAAGCTACCCGTGAGCCTTCTGGTGACGAAAAGGTGACTGCTACGTCGGGCTCAAACTGCTTTACGACTTCTGCCAGCTCATACGTCCTGCGAGCGCCTTCACGCAGCTTATTGTATCTATCAGCTCCACCGTGGCTTCCGACGAATGTAAGATCGAGCTTCTTGATCCTAGCAAGTTCAACTGCTTCTCTGTATTTTCTTGAGGTGCAAAGAACCTCATGACCCGAATTGTGCAGCAAGTTGACGGCGCGCCTGAAAAACATCACCTGCTTTGGCGTCAAAATGTCAAACCAGATCTTCAAATATATACAATGTAGCTGAAAAGCCATTGGAAAAACCTTTTGTAGACCACGTGAGGTATATACGGAGGGATGAAAGGGGGAGCTCACTCTACACTTTGAGTGCTACATCATCATCTTCTTCTACTACTACTGCTTCTGTTGCAGTATATGGCTTGAGCACTGAAGGATATAGAATAGCTTCCTCGATAGCCATAAACGGCTCCAAGGTTTCATTAATCGATGAATCAGTCAGGATGGCCATTTTGCTCAAGCCAGATATAGCAAGGACGTACCCAAATGTAAGCTCGCTTATGGAAGATGAGCCTCTCCTTGATCTACAGCCTATTGATATTGCGATAAGCAACGCCTCATACGTCTATTTTGCTCCCAGAATAAGGAAGGTCGGCCCAGACGTCAAAAGCGACGTTATGACAAAGTTCAAGGATGCCATCAAGGCGCTCAAGCGGGGCGCCTCTCTAATCTATATGCTTCCGACAGGAGTAGGTGGCAACAAT
>DASUUV010000015.1:0-6743 GCA_036373895.1 Nitrososphaera sp.
CATGTGTAATCTTAGGTTGTTATTTGACTTGTAAATGAGAGTTAATGCGACTGCTGCCTCTGCTAGGCTTGGAATTCCTGTGCGCTCACCAAAGCCATCTATAGTAGTATGAATCTGATCAGCGCCTGCTTCGCATCCTGCTAACGCATTTGCAAGTGCTAGACCAACATCGTTGTGGCAGTGCACATCAATAGATGTCTTGGTTGTGTCGATGTTGTCGTACACCATCTTTACCAAATTATACATGCCGCGCGGCCGCATTATGCCTACGGTATCAGGTATGCTTATTCTTTCGATGCCGCGTTTATTCATCTCCTTACACATTTCGAGGAGAAACTCAGGCTCTGTCCTGCTAGCGTCTTCCATTGTGAATCTTGCCTTCATCCCATGTGCCTTGATGTAGTCTGCGACTTCCAATGCTCTTATCTTGGCCTCTTCACGAGTTATCCTTAGCTTTGCCGATAGGTGTATGTCGGAAATCCCCATGTAGGTTGCAATCCAAGTCGCGTTGCAGTCAATTGCAATATCTATATCGGACTTGAGCGCCCGAGTATGCGCCATGATGTCTGCGCGCAGATCTTGCTTGATTATCGTCTTTGTTGCTTCAAAGTGATCTGGCGACACCACCGGACTTATCTCTATTTGGTCAACGCCAAAAGAGTCAAGCATCCACGCAATCTGGATCCTCTGCTTAATCGTGAATGAGACGCCAGGATGCTGCTCACCTTCTCTCAGTGTGCTGTCGAGGATCCTTATCTTTCTATCCTGCTCAGTCTGGCCCATCCAGTTATACTGATGCGCATAGTAGTTTGGATCCTCTGATTTTAGTGACATTTTATGCGACAATTAACTGCTTTCGGATATAATATAAACGTTATCGCATCTAAAATAACGTATTCCGGCCCATTTAATTATTTAATCGCCAAGAGGCAGACATAAAGATGCCGAATTCCGGTGAAATATTGAGGCACGATACGAGAACATTCACGACGACTGAAGGTAATTCTTGACAGTTCTCTCAAGGTTGTCAAATGAGCCCTCGACCATCTTGGTTCTTTTTTGGATTCCTGAGCAATAATTGGCTACTCCCTGAGACATTGATTTTATCATCTCTTCCTGCTCTAGCAGATTAGGTGAGCCTGATGATTTTCGAACTTCAAGCGACTTTTCCGGAGTCATTCCATTGATTATTTTCATCAGTTCGTCTGGCTTTACGTCCACTTTATGAGCTTTCAGGACTGAAGTAGCATCCGCAAATTCCAGCTTGACAAGAGATATGTTGTCCTTGCTTGCAGCCTTGCTCACCAAGGCTCCAACTATTCTATGAGCGGTCCTGAAAGGTATCTTCTTTTGCATTACAAGCTGCTCTGCTATGTCCAGCGCAATTGCATAGCTGGTGCTTGCAGCCTGCCGCATGCGTTCCTTGTTTATCTGCAATGACCTTACTACACGATCCATTATCTTGATTGTATCGAGGGTTATAGCAGAAGCTCCAAGTAATGGCGCCTTGATGTCTTGTAAATCTCGACTGTAGCCGGACGGCAGAGCCTTTACTATACCAAGCATTGACATAAGGTTGCTAGTGACAATCGCCGCCTTTGACCTTGTCAACTCTAGCGGATCAGGGTTCTTCTTTTGCGGCATTGCACTGGAAGTAGAAGTATATGGTTCGGCAAGCTCGATGTAGCCAAATTCAGTGGTTGACCAGATAATGAAATCCTCTGCAATCCTTCCGAGCATGCTTGTTAGTATTGCAAGTGTTGAAGCATACTCTATGAAAGCATCCCGTGAGCTGGTGGCGTCAATAGAATTCTTTATGATGCTGTCAAAGCCGAGTAGCATTGCTGTTCTTTTCCTGTCGATAGTGATAGAGGAGCCTCCTATGGCACATGCCCCAAGCGGCGACTGGTTTATCCTATGATATGCCAGATATAGCCGCTCCATATCACGCATGAGGCCATAGGCGTACGACAGCAAGAAATGCGAGAACGTCCCTATTTGGGCCTGTTGTAAATGAGTGTACATCAGCATCGGAACTTGCTTGCTCTCTTTTGCTCTCTCTACGAGTCCCTGTACTAGGCTAGCTAGAGCCGCGCAAATTTCGTTGATATCATCGCGTATCTTCATCCTTATATCGAGCACTACCTGATCGTTTCTTGACCTTGCAGTATGCATCTTGCCTCCAGCGTTCATTCCTGCATGTTTTATAACAAAGGCCTCAAGAGCCTCGTGAATGTCCTCATATCCTTCGGTCTGGACTTTAGCTGGGTTTTTCTTTGCTTCCTCAAGTGCAGACAGGATCTTTTTTAGTTCACTGGACGTAATGTGTCCCATCTCATGCAGCATTATGGAATGCGCTTGACTTCCAACAACGTCATAATACAATATTGACTTATCGTTGTCTATTGAAGAAAGGAATCTGAGCGCATCGTCCTCGAGTTTGTCATTAGGACGGGACCTGTACATACAATAAAGTGTGCACCGTGCGCGCTTTATTTTAAGGTTGTATAGTTACGGTAAGGTTGAGATTTAAAGACTTTTAAGATCCTCCCTTCTGGGGCCCAGTCTCGCCCTAGTATAAGTCAAATCGTAATTTAAGAGAGATATTCTTTGGTTTGCTTTTGGATGTATTTTGCTGTTGCCATCTCAATAAGTGATGCGGTGCAGATATTGTCTTTTTTTGTTGAATGAACGGTGGAGAATCGAGGTGCAACTCCAGAGGAAAAGAAGCTGAGCTTATTGCAGGAGAAAAATTTAAGGCACCAGATGGTCGACTTTCTCTAATGCTGGTTGCTGAAAAGGATAACGTTCTACTGCGATCCCAGCCATTTAATAAATATAGGGAGCTCTGCGGCAAAACACGATCACAAGCAACGATATTTAGCGGCTTCAAAATAATCGATTTTTTAGAATGCTAGCAACCTCATGAGGATGGGCATTTTCTGCAATGGTTAAATATAGTATCCGTGAATTTCTTATATAATGAGTCAGGAAGAGCAGATACAGCAGACTCGCAGAAAAATCTTTGAAGAGCTGACCAAGATAGTCGACCCTGAAATTGGAGTTTCGATAATGGAACTTGAGCTTGTCGACAATGTGGACATTGATTCAGGCAAGGTCAAGGTTGACTTGCACCTGACGAGCCCATTCTGTCCCGCAGTCTTTGGATTTAAGATAGCACAGGACGTTCGAGACAATATCTACAAGTTGTCTGGAGTGAACGGAGTGAACGTGAACGTGAGCAATCACTTCATGGCCGATGCTATAAACAAACAGGTGAACGAGAGCAAGTACCCGCCCAAACCGGCCGCCTAATCTCTTTTCTGCCTTTCTTTCAGCTCTGCCACCTTCTTTTCATTTTTTGAGTACCCCAGAAGGTGTCCTCTCAGCAGCTGGATGCCAAGCGCAGGGTCGACGCCCTTAGGACAGACTGCGCTGCATGAGCCGGCAAAATGGCAGCGCCATATGCCGTGCCTGTTGTCTACTAAGTTGAGCCTCTCCTTGGGTGCGGTGTCGCGGTTATCAATAAAGTAGCGGTACGCCTGAGAAAGCGCCTGAGGTCCGGGGAATTGGGTGTCAGTGGCCACTGTAGGACAGGCAGAATAGCATAGGCCGCACTTGATGCAATATGAAAACTGCAGATATTTGTCGACATCTTCGGGGGTTTGTATGAACTCTGTCAGCTTGTTCTTTTCCTGCATGCCTGCGTTATCATTCTGTATATATGGCTCCACGTTATGGTGATGTGCAAAGAACTGGGAAAAGTCTGTCACAAGGTCTCGTATGTGTGGGAAATTAGGAAGAGGCTCAACCGTTATTTCTCTTCCTTGAAGCTCTGATACTTTCGTATAGCATGCAAGGCGGGGAATGCCGTTTATCTTCATACCACACGAACCACATGATGCCATCCTACACGAATAGCGGATACCAATGCTTTGGTCCTTGTACGCCTTAGCATACAGTAGTGCGTCAAGCACGGTAGTCCAGCGCTGTACTGGCACCTCTATTCTGTCATAGTGCGGAGATTCGCCGGCGCGCCTATTAGCTCGGTATATCTTGATACTGACAGAGCTCTTCGGATACTCTTTTTCTCTTTGGTGATTTTCTTTTTCATGCTTTTTTTCCATTGTCTCTATTTTTTCAATTAATTGTTCAGTCATATTTTTACTCACTCAACTCCAAGACCGTTAGCTATAATGATGGTACGCGTACCGTATGCTATTAAGGCGATCATTGCCGCTATCGTCAAGACTGTCACACCGTCCTCCCACTTCTTGCTCTGACGCAGTTCTAGCAGTATTACGCGCAAGCCATTAAATCCATGGATCGACACGAGCACCAGTATTGATTCGAGCAGCACAACGTAAGGTATGTTTTGATAGTTAGCGATCACATTCTCATATTCAAGACTCATGCCATATGGCATGATCGCTATGCGCATCATGATATGGACTGCGACGACAAATAGTGCGGCAACGCCTGTAATATAGTGTATTTTCATTATTTGGCTCTCACGAAGCATTGTCATCTTCTTACTATTCGCCCCCAAAGAGCACAGATGCTCCATATAGCATTGCGACTAAAGCAAGTATCAATGCAATCCAGATGCCGGACTTTTGCCTATAGTTGAGCGATACTGCGTCGTAGGGGTAGTCTGGCCTGCCCGGTTTGCCAAGTCCCTTGCCTCCATGTGCAAATATCAGGCGGATTCCGTTTGCTGAATGGTAGACGCACATTCCAATTACGACTATTAGAATAATATGACCAAGTGTAGTTTGTGTAAGCTCTAGGAATGCTTCCCATAAGGCAGGCCCGCCAGTGATCTGGCTGGTTTCATAAATGTGAGCGATGAAATAGGCAAGCAGGCCCACACCTGTTAACCTCTGGAGCCAGTAGGATACGCGTTCCCATCCATAGCGCCGGGGATTGAGCCATCCCATCATTCCCTCACGATTATTTCGATCAGCTACTTCTTTTTCCATCTCTAGTATTTCCTCTCAACTGGCGCATATCGTGTAAAAGCCACCGGATACCATGTCATCTTAGGCCCGCCGTTGCCCGTAAAGTAGGCCAGGGTATGCTTCAAGAAGTTCGTATCGTCGCGGTAGGGATAGTCGGTTCTTGCATGCGCGCCCCTAGACTCCCGCCGGTTGAGAGCGCCAACAAGCAAAACTTCAGCAGTTCTGAGCATCGAGTCTGTCTCCATTACGTTGATAAAGTTTGTATTGTATTCTTTGGCTTTGTCCTCGACGTGCTTCCACATTGCACCCTTCAGCTCCCTTACCTTCTCAAGTGCGCTAGTCAATTCCTGTTCGTTTCTAAAGACATAGGCCTTCTCATCCATCATGTCTGTCAGCTGTTTTCTCACTTCATAGGGGTTCACGGTGCCTCTTCCGCGGAACAGCCCATCGTATATTCGCTTTTCCTCCTCAAGCACCTGCTTTCTATTGATGGAGTCAACCCTTTTTCCAGTTGCATACCTTGCCGCAAGCTCTCCGGTTATCCTACCCCACACAATGCATTCTGATGTTGAGTTGGCACCAAGCCTGTTCGCCCCGTGCGTGCTGTTGCACGCAGCTTCGCCAGCTGCCCAGAGGCCGGCCATTTCAGTTGCGCCATCGATGTTAGTATGAATGCCTCCCATCATATAGTGGCAGACAGGTCTCACTTCGATAGGCTCGTTGATGATGTCAGTGCCGGAGAACTTGATCCCAATTTCGCGGATGCCTGCAAGTGCTTCCTTTATGCGCTCGGCCCGAAGGTGCGTAAGGTCGAGTTTAAGGCAATCCACACCGGTTTCATGCTTGAATCCACTTCCCTCCTGAATCTCTCTTATCATCGAGCGCGACACAACGTCTCTTGGAGCAAGCTCGAGCTTACCAGGAGCATACTTTTGCATAAAGCGCTCGCCTTTGTTGTTAATTAGATAACCTCCCTCGCCCCTTGCACCTTCTGTTATCAGTATGCCAGATGGCAATATGCCGGTGGGGTGAAACTGAACGAATTCCATGTCCTTTAGCGCAAGGCCTGCACGGTAGGCCATGTCCAGGCCGTCAGGCGTAGACGAAAATGCATAAGTAGAAAAGCTGTAGATCCTACCGGCTCCTCCTGCGCATATTATGCCAGCCGGTGCCTTGAATATGGTAAAGTTGCCGGTCTTCATTTCGATGGCTGTTACTCCTTGGAAGGTGTTGTTCTCATGCAGTATCGATGTGCAGAACCACTCGTTGTAAAGGTGAATATTGTCATACTTTTGACATGTATCGTACAGAGTCTGCATTTCGTAAAAGCCTACCTTGTCCTGCGCAAATGTGGCACGTGGGAACGAATAGCCACCAAATTTGCGTTGTGCTATCCTACCATCCTTGCGCCTTGACCATGGCATTCCCCAATGGTCCAATTGGTAGATTTCATATGGCATGCTCTTTACCAAGAGCTCAGCTACATCTTGATCTGCTAAGAAGTCACTCCCCTTGATCGTATCGTAAATATGAGCTTCTTGGTTGTCGCCCTCTTCTTCATAGAGCACTGCAGCGGTCCCACCTTCTGCAGACACAGAATGGGAGCGCATTACTTGCACCTTGGAAATGACAGCTATGGTCAACTTTTTGTCAACGGCAGCTGCAGAAATAGCTGCGCGGAGGCCTGCCAGCCCTGACCCGATTATGAGTACATCATGTGCAATAGTAGTAAAGTCAGACAACTACACGCTTCCCTCTTTCCTTCCATTCAGGAAGGCAGCT
>DASUUV010000016.1:0-52954 GCA_036373895.1 Nitrososphaera sp.
TGCATTCTCTCTTAACAGTCCTGTAGCCTGTTGTGTATACATCCTTGCTTGATTGTCATCTTGTAAGCCGCAGTTATTCTTTACCTGTTGCACTAATGGGTGGCGCGGGTCATTATTTAGCCCTCCTTCTAGCTCGGAGAAAGAGACGAAGAAAGAAAATAGCTCCAGCCACATAGCCTCTTGGCATAGAATATTTTTTTAATATTATATCTTTGTATCGTAATTTCTATGGTTATTAACTGTGAGAATCTATTGACTATTTTGTTTAAGGTGTACATCTTGCATATTCTTATATACTCTAACTTATAGACTGTAGTCATGCTAGATTTCTTTTCATTAAACGAAATTGTTGCATTATTTACAGCCACCAGTACTATCCTTCAGCAAGCAGGTATGCAATCTTTTATCGAACCCATCACTAACTCTCTGAACCAATTTGCAACAACTATAGCCCAGGCAGCACCCAAAATCGTAGCTGCTTTGATTTTGCTTGGAATCGGTCTTTTAGTCGGTAGAGTTATTGGATGGGTTGTAAAAAAGGTAGCCGAAAAAATGAATCTCGACCGATACTGGAGCAGAACAGGTATAGGTGAGTCAGTGTCAAGGGCAGGATGGAACCTAACTAGAATAATTTCAGTTGCAGCTAGGTGGTTTGTCTATCTGTTCTTTATCTCTGCTGCGGTAAATGTGCTTGAATTTACTCAACTATCTCAAGCTATCAATGATGTGTGGCTATGGATTCCAAATGTTGTAGCCTTCATAATAATACTGGTAATAGGTGCACTCATTGCAGACTTTGTTGGAAGGTGGATGCAACGTGAGCTTCCTGCAAGAGGAGTAGTAGGAGGCAAAGCCATCGCGTTAGTTGCTACCGGGATTTTGTATGCCATAGTATTGGTTGTTGCGACAACTCAGCTACAAATAGGCGAAGCCATCCTGAATTCTGTAATCTCCGCACTAATATGGGGTATGGCAGCTGCCATAGCGATAGGCGTCGGAGTAGGACTAGCATACGGCTTGAGAGAGGCGTTTCCAGCAATGATTAGAGGGACGACCCAGATACAACCTACATTGAAACAGGGACAAAGAGTGACAATAGGTGGAGTTACGACAGGTACTATACAGGAAGCAGGCTCATTTAGTGTAATATTAAAAAATGACCAAGGCAAGACAATTGTGATACCTACTAAGAATATCCTAGATAAAGAAATAGTAATAGAGTCTGGACCGGCACCTGCAACACAAGAGAAAGCAGTGGAAGAAAATAGAGGAGCAGCAGCAGGGTCGTCACCGTCATCGTGATCATCTCAGCGCACATCTACTTGAGCAACTGAGGCTCCAACAGGAGCCTGCAGGAATCATGATATAAATGGCAGCGCTTAGCTGGAGCAACAAGGTATTGGATATAACAGTCTTATCAGGAAATTCAGGTATTATAATAAGAGGGCAAAATTTTGATAATACCTTCATAGCAGAGGACGGCTCCGCAACAGAGAATCTTGTACAAATTGTAGGTTCAGGAATAATAGAAGTGACAGAGGTAGCAAATGATGGAAGAGGAGATAGGGATGATGATGATGATGAGGAAGCTGAAATTAACTTCTACAATACAGACAATCAACCGTATAGGAGGACATTGAGCGATGGTGACAGCATTATAGTCAACTCATAAAATCAATTTTTGTCCAAATCCCGACGAGCTCACTGCCAACTATATTATGTATGAATCGTGAAGGTCTTTCTCTCAAGTCCTCCTGGGCCCTCATTTTCTAACAATAACAGTCCTCTGAGCTCACTACGATATCTGTGATTTTTAGTAGATTGTGAGCAAGTAATTTTTTATCATGTAATTGCTTGGCTCAAACTAGATGAGAGTAGACTTTCTGCTTATTCATATACCGGCTTTTAACAGATATCGGGGAATATTCTCAGCATAAGGCTCTTGCTTCCAGTGACAGCTCCAGCAGAAGCCACATCTTACGCAAGCAAACTGACTTCTCTTCTGACACGACTTGCACTCTCCGTACTTGAGTGTTAGATTATCCCTCAGGAACTCATGCATGGTTTTTGCCGCTCTTCAATAATGCTACTACTAGCGTCATTAATAACATATTGTTTGCTTTATAATTATCAAACAGCAAGCTCCAATTCCTCCAAATATGTCAAGAGTATAGTGCATGCCGATACTCATAGTAGTGATTTTGAAGGTAAATGCATTTCCGATGAAAGCAAACTTGAAGAAATAAACCGAGATACCTCCTATAAAATGTCCTCGCTGCAACCGAGATTTGGTTACAGAAGCGAGTGCACCACTGGCAGAGATGTTAATGGCACTTAAGCATAATAACAGGAACCTACTTAACTGGTTGTTGACACCACTTGACATTATGACCAATTCTAATAAATGCATTCAAAATGAGCATGAGTCCTGCGATGGTATCGTCAAGACTCTAATAGATGGTTCAGACAACACCAAAATGTGTACTTGTCAATGTCACAACAGCAGCTACCAGTTAGTACAAAAGATGTTTGGAGTAATTAATCAAAAAGAGTAACAACCGCAACTGAAATAAATGCAGCTTTTTACATACAAGAGGGATGTGAAAGCAGAACTCATTTTTGAATGGAGGCAATGATTGTCCTACAGGTCATGCGCTTAAGTCACCCTATGTTTCAATCCCATATACGTAGCAATTGTGGAAGTAGTGGAATTACAATGCTTCTTTAATAAAAGCGGCGCGCCCTAGCTCCTCAATCCGCAGTAAATAATTCATCCATGTATGTGCTACTTCAAACCTATTATCAAGAGGATTTATGAGGCTGCGTCTATTTTTATTGTAGCTGTTAATCTTTCTGGTTAATTACCCCAAACATCTTTTTGGTCAGCTGATAGTAGCTGCTGTTGTGATATTGACATGCAAACATTTCGGTAATCTCCAAGCCATCTATTGTAGTGTTAACGATGCCATCGCAGGAAGCGTGATCGTTTTGTATGCAGCTACTGCTGGAATGCTCATGATACAAAGTGTAGTGTCATCAACCAGTTAAGTAGGTTGTGACTGTGCTGAACTGCCAGGATAGGTTACAAGAATTATTGGTATCCTACATATTTTTTCCGCCTAAGTAAAGTGCCAACTAGTTATGACCAATCCATATATTCTTCTGTGATGTACTCATTTTTGTGTCCTCTTGAACAGGTGTGGGATGTGTCAGAACTTGTGACAGTTGATTTAAAGTTGTCAGTACTGTCTTCAGGCAAGTAAACTCCAGGAAATACCTCCCCACAGTTTTTGCATTTTAACATCAACATTGGCATCTACAACAACATCTCCTGCATCATCATCGCACTCAAGCAATCTTTGGTCTTCAAGTCTTTGAACCTATTTCTGATGGTTACTTCTGTTACTCCTGCGGCCTCAGCTATGTCCCTCTGAGTTGTAGTCTCGCCGTTGGTGAGGCAAGATAGGTAAAGAACTGTTGCTGCAAGACCCATAGGATCCTTCCCAGCAGGTATTTCCTTATTGATGAGATCATTCATTGTAGACATTGCCATTCGCTGGGTCTTCTCACCCAGTTTAGCCTTATTTGCTATCTTGACAATGCATTTCATGAGGTCCATTGATGGCACTTTGATGTCAAGTTCAAGAACAAGTAACCTATAACTACGTGAAAGCGCCTTACGTTTTAGATTTGTAATTTCAGTGAGATCACGGAGGGTTCTTGCAGCTCCCATCTCTCTGCATGCAATGTATGTCGCTGCGGCAAGTATGGAAGATACCGATCTACCTCGTGCTAGTCGCTTTTCTTGCGCTTTCCTGTAGATATATGCTGTTTTTTGCACTATCGCATCTGACAAACCGAGTTTGTCCTTTAACCTTTCAAGTTCGCTAAAAGCTCGCACTAGGTTCCTATGACCTGCAGCATGGACTCTAGTTCTGGCATCCCAAGTCCTTAACCTTTGCATTCTATAATTCATAGAGGCGTCCAAATTATGTCCAGCAGAATCCTTGTTTGCTTTGCCGATTATTGTGGATAATCCCATGTCGTGGAATGCAAGCGAACTAGGAGATCCTACTCTTTGCCTGCTGTTATTCTCAGAATCAAAGGTTCTCCATTCTGCGCGGTTTTCCATTGCTTTATCTGGCGATACCCGGCCGCAATTGTCACAGATTATCTCACCAGATTCTAGGTCTGTGACCTGACGACCACTATCACACATACAACGTACGATTGAAGATTGCATTACTATGAAGAAGAAACGACATATGGTTTCTTACTGTATTAACAACTGTATATAGGCGATTCAGCTATATAAGGAGGACCAGAGCTTCAGTTTTATTTATACTATTTTTTGTAATGTGGTACCAGAATACTATTAGTCGCAGTACCGACACGAGGCAATATTTTATCTTCTATGATATCTAGCGCCCTACTGACATAGTCATTTGTAAGCAGCGACGGCATTTGCAGCCGGTGTGGCTTTGGAAGTGCTGAATTGATTGCATGAAGTATTCGAATTTGTTTGTCAACATCGTTTTGATATCTACACTTTGCAATAAGTGAAGTTATTTGGTTGAAAATCATAATGGTCATTATAACTACTCATTCATATGTTATAAGCTTTGGAGCGGCATCTTCTAATGTCAGTCTTCTTTCTTGGCAGTGTTTGTCTTCACTTTAGTCTCGATACTATATTTTAAAATTTTCTCTTATAAATTCCAAATATCGCCAGTCAATTCTGGTTTCCATCAGTGCTATTGGCACTTTTGAATATGCACTTCAAGTTCTAGATCGTAAACATGATATACATAAAGTGGATGGATGGATGAATTCCTTAAAAACCTCTTAACAAAGCAGATCGGTTCATGTTAATGGGGCATCTTCAATAGATTGGTTCATTCATTTACTATTTTGCATTCATAGAAAGAACTTCAAAGCCAGCATACCGTTCTATGCTCCTTAATGGCATCTAGAATATGCTCCAGCCATAGTGGCGCCTATGTTCTGCCAATAATAGCAGTTCACAAATGAACCTATTTGTACCAGGTTCTGTTAACTTAGTGGGTGTCAAATCTGCCTGTTAGCGGTCGGGTGTTAATAAGTCAGCTATTTTTTATAGTTAGTTGACTATCTGGTTCTTAACATGGTTATTCCGCCAGTTAGTCCCGCGTGTCCAGTTTGTGGGAAGAAAGTATCAACACCATTTCGAGAACAAGAAGCCAAGCTCGAAACTGACTTAGTTCTAAGAAAGGAAGACCACGAAGTAAAGCTTTCTGTTATCATTCTGCATTGTACATCTTGCGGAAATATTATGTTATTCAGTAGGGACAGGCTGCCGATAGACGAATTTCCCCTCTGACCTTGCTACAAGGCCTAATGCTTTAATCAAAGTCGTAGTAGTCTTCTGGCAAGAAGAGATGTCTATGCAGATAAAGATGATCTGAATTTCATGGGAATATGTGTGTTCGTGCAGAGGTTGCAACATCCAATCTTCTAGCTTCATGCTTTTTAGCAACGACTGTCAGTTTTTAATATATATAACTATAAACGGCTGTGTGAAACTAATGATCCAAAATTAACTACAAATTTGTAGTTAATCCTACCCAGTTCACACTAACAACGATCATTTTATCATTGTAAGGTATAGAAATGACTGTTAATTTATAATAGATCTTTGAGTCGTAATTACGAGGTCTTTTTCTCTCGAATGCCCCCGGGCCCGGCTTTTTAACAAACTGACCGAGTTTCTTAGAGACTATGGTGTGCATATCTAGATATCCTACAGCCAAAACAGAGCATCTTGTTATACGCTCTGTCTTGACTAACCTACTTCTGATAAGCATTACAACACACAGATTACTTGATTAGAACTTCAACTCTAAGCAAGAACATAATTGAATTCAGCTATCATGACCATCATAGGATAGCAAAACCTCCTCATGTTTTCAGCATATATATGATAGCAGAAAACAACTCTTGCTATACCAGATAGGCGGCCAGAGTTCTTCTGGAAATATTCCAGAGTGGCGCCGAGTAAAAATGTTGATGAAATAACTTTAACTAGGATTTACATCACAAACATTTGCAGGACAGCGTCCTTATCCATCTGGTGAACTTAGCAATTTTGATACATTTTGGCTGCTGTTGTTGTTACATATATAGAGATGAGGTAGCTAAATAATTTATTTTATTATATTATCTTTTTCTGTCTGAGAAAATATCGAGTCGCTATAAGTAGTCTATCTTTATTGAGTAAAGTCATACAATCAAAAGGTAACATCGCAAGATCCCTATAAGCGATAGACCATCCTCAGCTACATTGGACCTATCTTGGAAAGCGAGGAACTTAGTGCTTAGAGCCACATCCTTCTTAGCTGAGAAACATTCTCGAGCCACTCCTTCCTAAATCTTTCATAGTCTTTGAGTACCTCGGTCCCTTTCTTGCTTATGCGGTACGGTCTTCTCGATTTCTCTCCTCCTCCTTTGGTAGACTTCCCCTCTTGTTGTTGAGTAATGACTGGCTCTATATATCCTTCCTCTTCCAACTGTATTAGTGCAGGATAGATAGATGATGGACCGGGATGCCACATTCCAAATGTACGTTGGAATATCTCTTCCATTATTTCAAATCCATGCATAGGTTTTTCGGAAAGCAGCTTAAGGATAAAGGGTTTGAGGAGCCCCTGTGGAATAATACCGACTCTAAAGGGGCCGAATCTGCAATAGTCTCTTCTTCTCATCTTTTTTATTTTGATTATTCTTTCTTTTCTTCTTTTCCCTTTGCCTTCAAATCTTTAATTCTTTTTTCAAGAGCCAATATTTCTGCCTCAAGACCTGCCTTGTAGTCCTCGAGTTCTTCAATGATCTCCTCTCTATGCCTTGGCACCATCATCGCCCAATATGGTGCTCCACACTGGGATCCTCCCCCTCTATGCATTATGTATCTGAATCCATGCATTCTTCATATTTCACCTCCAATATCGGATCCTATATCGATGGTGATATAAATTAATTGCGTCGTGATGCGGTGACCGTAACTGCGTCATATGCATTGATGCCCTGCCTAAACAAATGGACTCAATCTTATTGGATCATGTGACGCATGTGTTTAAAGCGAATTCCATAATATCTTCTAATTTGAGCATAGCATACTTTTAATATGGTTCTGGTAACTTGGCGGGAGATAATCTAATCTTGAAAGAATTTGGAATTGATCTCCCTTTATAGTTACCAGAATCAGAACTATCGGAAATTTCGTGTATTGAAAGAAAATGCCATAATTCGCCGCATGACATGTACGTGCTTGTATTATACCGATGAAGTAATTAGACGAACATATCTTTGGCCTTTTCTTTCTGAACTGCAAGAACCAGGTTGAGTTTTGCCAGAAAAAAGAAAGTTCAGCATGGTAACATTCGTCATAAAGCATAAAATATACGTGTTAGAATTTTTCTAATCTCAAACATATCGTCAACAATAGACATACATTCAGTCGGCTGCAAGTGTTTCATTTCTCTTTTATGAGTCAAAAACCCTACAAGACCAAAGAGCGGGAATTATGTGAGTAGAGGCTTTGTTGGAAGAGACATACAAGTTCTGTACCTTCAAGCTAAGTTCTATCCTTCAGAAAAAGATTCCACAACGATTAAAAAATGTGCTTCCATGGAAGCCACTCGATGCGATCAAAAATGGAGTCTTCGACTGCTAGTAGGAATGGTAATCGTAAGGATATCTTAGCATACTCATAAAGGGGATGAGTATTGGCAATATATATCGAAAGACAGACTACTTCGAAAAGATCATACAAGAAGCATCGCAGCAAAGAAGAAATTGTTGCTAATATTGTTAAAGCTGCGCGAAACAATGCAACCAAAACCAGAATAATGCGTAGATGCTACATCAGCTATAATCTATTACAAAAATATCTTAGCTATGCTACCGTAAGTGGCCTTTTATTTTACGATCATAGATCTAATGAGTACCATATAACATCTAAAGGAATACAGTACCTTGACTATTTCCATCAATACCGGGACACTGAAAGTGAGCTTGCGCTTAAGAAAACTTTGATTTCGAAGATGTTAGAGAACAATGTAGAAGAATCTATAATGCCTAACTTAATATGGAACAGATGGCATGTTGACTCATACGGCGGCGTAATTATAAACAAACGAAATGTTGATGTGCAAGAATAGCTGATAAGAGGAGAAGCACCTTACTCGAAGAGTAAGGTGCTACGCAACAAACGGAAGAAATTCCTGTAGAGGAACCTTGATTGCCAAAGGACAAGAAGATTGCTCAGACAAGTTTTTAGTTGTCATATACTCCAACTGTGGTCAATATTGTATCCATTTGCTTGTTTTAGACAATGACAGGACAAATGTTGCTATATGACGGTCTCTAAATCTACAAAATGAATTTAAAAAATTTCATTGCCGTAACACTTCAGTATTTTATTATAGTTCATGGTATACCATTCTTTAGGCGAGAATTTCCATACCCAAATAAAAGTAAGTTAATCTGATGCAATCGCTGATGAGGACTAGTAAAACAGACGGAACTTCGCAGTCGTCTAATACAAACTCACCTCTTCTTCTGAGAAGAGGCTGGACCGTAAGAAGACTATGGATTCTCTCTATTGTTGGAGTAGCTGGACTAGGACTGGATGCTGTATTTCATACGCTTGATTCTGGAACGCCGCTAACGATCATCTTCGATGGAGCGGACTTCTCAACAGGTCAAATGGTTCTAGAATCGTCGCCGGAAGTAGCCACACTCTCTTGGGTCGGTCACACTACATTCCTTGTAGCATTTGCACTACTGATTGTCCTACCAAAGCTGTTCTTCGAAAGTTCCCAGACATTCCGGGGCCCAGATGGCCGCAATTGGGCTGTTCTAAAGAGAGGTCGCAGCATAAAGCAGTTATGGATCATAGCTATGGTTGGCGTGGCAGGTATGGCGTTAGATGTAGCATTCCACTGGATCCAGGACGGATCAGTAGATCAAGTGTTATTGAACGGTTCCGATAACCCAGATCCGTTTGTTGCTGCCCTTGCATTAGCTGCTCATACCTTGTTCTTGGGTGCGTTTGCACTGCTAATCTTCTTGCCAAAGATACTCTTTGATACAAATCGTGAAAAAGTGCCACCAATCACCAGATGAAAACCTTCACCACACCGTAAGCGACTGTGGCGGCGGTATTATGTTACGCTGCCATCATCACTTTCTCATCTTTTTTAGTCGAGACGGTTTACGCTCATAGTATTGGTACTACTACTGGTAATTAGTAATAATAATCAGGAACATAGAAGAATGGCCTCGGTCAGCGAGCTTTTTCTTACAGTCTAGCCGCCAGTATTTCCCCTCTTGTTCCGAAATTTTCCTATGTGCATGCAAGATTTCGAGGATGATTAATAGTATTGCAAATATTTCCGCTCTGATGAGGGCAACTGATAGTAGCCATTCAGAAATATTTTGCAAAATTCTAAAATATCTTTTATCCCCGAATAGTAGTAGCCCGTAGCGCAAGTGGTGGGGTTTACGAACGTTAGGTAATGACTTGATATCCGTTTATGCCCGTCCTTGCTGTCTACGGGTCTTATTATCAGGGAGTGCGCGCTCTCTTTTTAGTCTAGAATGTCTGATTTTACTTGGATCTGAGATAAACTAAAAGCCTCTTAGTTGCATATAGTCTCTATTGTGAAGGTTTTTGACGATTCCTCGGACCCATTAGAAAATCATTCAAAAGCTAGAGATACAATCTGAACAGAGAGATCTAAGACATAATAAACATAATTGAAATTCGGACTATTGTATCGTCAATCTTAAAGCATTAAATTGCATTAGAATAATAATGGCATCAGTTGAGCTAAGGGATTATTGTTCAATTTTTGTTATTGTTTTTATTGTTTCTATTATTTCGCTTATATCCATCCAATCACGGAACAATATAGCAAATGCTCAGATTTCTCCATTAGTTTCTACTCGTGGGCATATTAGCCTCGACACAGGAGAACTGAGGAGTGGACACAATGGAACAGATTATGACGCATCAGATATTCCGGGATTGCAACCTGGTATATCTTGTCCTAAAGAGGCTGCCGTCTATGTTCACGGTGTCTGGACTGGAATAGGGAGTTTTTCAGCTAACTTGGAGAGTGAGACAGGAATATTTGATAGAGCAAGTATGTCACTAGCGGTTAATAACTACTCAATTCCAGTTATCGGTTTTAGCTGGGATTCAAATACCACTATTACGGCCAATGGAATTGGCTGGTCAATTGCTAAAAAAATAGCTCAAGATAATGGTCCGAAACTTGCTCATTTTCTATTTGATTACAAGAGTACGTGCCCAGATACTGACGTTAGGATTATTGCACATTCATTAGGAGCTAAAGTGGTTCTTAATGCTTTACAAGACTTGACTGGCAACCAAGGATGGAACAGTAGTACGAATTTCAAAGTTGAATCGGTTCATTTAATGGGCGCAGCTGTAGATGATGAACAGGTATCCACGGATCCTTCAGATGCAGATGATCCTGCAGAGAAAGTATATGGACAGAGCATAGAGAGCCAGGTAATCAGATTTTATAATTTGTTTGACACGCAAGACAACGCGTTGGAAGAACCTTTTTATCCTAATTACGAAGGTGGAGAAACAGTTCTTGGCCTAAATGGAGCAGAGCAAGGAGTATCTCTGCCTAGAAATTACCAAGACATAGATGTTACAAAAGAAATATCTCTCTTAAAGGGTGCAAATGGCGACAACACATGCGACTTACCTAATCCATTCATCCCCAATTATTGTACAATTGCTGTAATAGGTGATAACCATCTTGGATATGTTGGATTTGTAAGTCCAATGAATGGTAATAATCTGATAGACGATGGAGCAATGAATATAGTAGTTGATAATTGGAGGAGATGAAAGCTCAAATCACAGCATATGACGCTTTATACAAAATTTTAAAATCTGTACTCTTCAAGAATAATAGTTCATAAAGGTTCGCACTCTCACATATCAATGATTGATACATATAGTTTAAAGCCATAACAATCAAAAACTGTATTATATATTTGGAGCTAATCCCACCAAAAGCATCTCCTAATTGCTTCTGCCTGAATAGTGAAGGTTTTTCTCTCAATACTTGGTAAAGGTTCCTATAAGGAACAAAGCGCATCACTAGAGAAGTATAGGGTACACAAAAAAATGAAAGTTGATTACATAAGATCCTTATGAAAATTATAATATTATGGTCTGCGATAACAATTCTGACGGATCTAGATGGTGTTACATCATCAAAGGTGGATAGAAAATAACAAGGACACTTGACAATACCCACACCTTGCTATCTTATGTGCGGGGCAGCCTCAAAAACGTAATAGTAGTAAACGGGGAGGACAAGCACCATGGTTTTATCTTTTCGCTTTTGAATCCCCCAGTTCCGCTTGGCGGTAACATTATTTCACTTGACATTTACATCGACGAGCTCCCTGTTCGGAGGAACTCGATCTTTATCGCAACTTCTGATGAAGTGGTCAATGTGGCCACGCTTTCTGAAAGCAGGCCGATTTCATTCAAACCGTACCAAAGTGCAAGGTTCTTGATAATTAATGAGGGGGGCTTGGATGACAAGGTCAAACACAAGATACTGATAATGAGCAAGCTTGAAGGCTTTGAAGAAATAACCATTCCATTTACGTTTACCGACTACATCTCTGGATATCAGAAGGATAGTATCCATATTACTCCTGATTCGCTGGCATACATCGATCTTGCAGTTTCAAGAGGAGACACGATGTTTAAGAATTTTACAAGCCCGCTTGTGCTATCAGGGAAAAAAGCATACATTGTGTGCTCTTCAAATGGGGCACTTTCTGCTAACTGGACGTGGATGGGCGTACGATACGACAATGGGGGGCTGTACGTACCTCCCTCAAGATCGTTTGGAAGGATAATAGTCGAAGTATCTATGGACAATGGTGTGCGTAAGCGCCTTCCAAATTTTGCCTTGTCGTCTAGACACGAGCACGGCGTTCTTACGACACACCACGATCTAGGGGGCCTGCACGTACAAAGGAGGCTATGTGTGCCCTTTGAAAATAGGGGATTCATAACGGAAATAAAGATGAGTATGAGGCCTCATACGGACCATGATCTGAGGCCGGTCAAAAGAAATGTACCAAGTAAAGTCCGCTTTCACTTTCTAATAGACGGCAATATAACAAGCTATGGGCTTGCAGCCATCTCACAGAGCAACATCACCAAGTTCAATAGGCGCGACAACTGCCTGCAGATAAGCTCCGCAGGAGATACCAAGAAAGACAAGAGGCAGTATTTTGGAACCATAGGTATCATGCCAAAAAACATAAGGCCAAGCAAGATCTTGACAGATTCGTTCGACAACGACCTTGAGCTGTCGTATGATGTAGAGCTTGAAGAAGGCAAAATCATCGAACTTGCGCTTGTTGGAGTAGGCAGCTTTTCAAGTGCCAACGATTGCCTACAAGAATTTTGCTTCATGAGGGATAACTGCAGTAAGCTTGTGCAGGAAACTGAAAACACTTTCAAAAGATACTCGTCGTCGATGCTTACAATCAGGTCTCCCTCGACAGAAAAGAAACGAAATCTCCCGATTTCAAAATTATTAAGAGCGTATGAGAAGGCCAAGACGTGCTTGCAATATCTAAAAGCAGAATACGATGGCCTTGGAGAAGGGGTATGCGCCGGGCTTCCGCGCTTTCCAAACTATTGGGCAAGGGACACTGGCTGGTCGCTGCGGGGCTACCTTGCCCTTGGCGATTACCGCTTTGCCCGCTCTGTCATTGACAATTTCTTCAAGCATCAGGCGAAAAGGACTACCAAGGGCGCTGTCACTGGTGAGCTTCCGATGATAATAAGCGGCAAGGCTTTCTTGCACACTACCACCTATGGCTCTGCCGACTCAACGTTTCTCTTTCCTTGGGCGATACGGGAATACGTGCTGGCAACGGCAGATGTTGAGTACCTGCAAAGAAGATGGGAGTCGATTGAAGCACTCATTGATTGTGGGCTTCTCAAAGACATAGACGGAGACGGCTTGATTGACCACGGCTTTACCGGCACGGCAGAAAAGCTGCCTATCCGTGATTCAACTTGGATGGATCACATAGACAGGCGTAAGAGCGCAAACGATGTTCAGGCTTTGTTTTACGAAAGCTTGAAGATCGGAAGCGAGCTAGCAGGCATAGTTGGTGATAGCTACAATCGCAAGAGGTGGAAGCAAAAGGCAGAGCAGCTAGCGCTTAAAATTGATAATGAATACTGGAGCGAAGAGGCGAAATTTTACTATGACACAATAAGAAGGGATGGCTCCAAAGACCAAAGCATAAGGCCAAACGCGCTTGTGCTTTTGCTCACAGATGCAGCAGCAGATCCCCTCAAGACAAAATCCGTGCTTGAAAGAATTGAACAGGAGGACATGACAACAAGCTGGGGCATCCGAACGCTCAGCAGCCTAGACCATAAGTACCATCCTGCCCTCTATCACGATGGGGCAGTTTGGCCACTTGTTACAGGCTGGGCAGCGTTAGCCGAGACCAAGGCTGGAAGGAGCGAGCAGGCGCTCTACTATGTCAATTGCATGGCGGAGCGCATTTTGGCGGAAAACGGCATGTTTGCAGAAACATACAAGGGAGACAAACCGGATCCCTTCAATTCATGCATCCTGCAGGCGTGGTCTATTAGCATGTATATTCACGCCTTGCGCGAAATGATGCTTGGAATGAAGTTGGACATACTTGAAAACAAAGTTTCATTCAAACCTCAGATAGCAGGGTCGCTTTTGCAAGAGTATACTCATTTTGCTTTTGAACACAGCATAAACGGCAAAGGAAGGTTCCAAGCTGCAGTTGACCCATACAACAGGAAAATCCTTGTCACATTAAAGGGCTGGCAGGGGGCAAGGCCGGAATTTCTTGTCGACTCATCTTATAGTATTGACGTTGTTACTGCTGCTGGTGGTGAATAGAGATACTTCAAATTTATTAATTCAGTCCGCGCTTCTAATCCCTATATATGACGATTATCAACATTCAGGGACATAATGTTAACCCCGCGCTTATGGTAATAGATGTTCAAAATGGCTTTGTAAGCAAAGGTGGGTCGTACGATCAACTGGGGATGGATATTTCCCGCTACCAGCATGCTATCCCACAGATATCAGAACTTATCAGGCTTTGCAGTAGCGTCAACATACCAATATTTTACACCCAGGCCGTGAGGGAAAAATCTGGCATAGATCTTTTAACAAACACTCATAGAATACTGCCAAAGTCAAGGGAAGAGAGAATACGCACAAAGCCTATCTGCGTAATAAGCACCTGGGATGCAGATATTGTCGATGAAATCAAGCCGTCTCAAATGGATCACGTAGTCATCAAGAGACGAGATTCGGCGTTTCAAGACACTGAAATTGGCGTTTGGCTGAAAAGTATTGGAATTGATACTTTGGCTTTCTGTGGAATAGACACCTCGATATGTGTAGAGGCATCTTTGAGAGATGCATTCAATGACGGATATGATGTCATACTCATCTCGGATGCAACAGCATCAGGCAACATTAAGCACTTCGAATCCACATTAGAAATTGTAAGAGACTATTACGGCTTGGTGATGGATGTAAAAGAGTTTGCTAGGCATCTACCTCAAAAAGCAGAGCAGTTCAATAAGTATCAAGGATTGTAATTCGGTTGACACAAGAAGCTAGCCAAAGCCTGACTAATTCCTGATTCTTAAAAATACCTTATTCATCAGAGGAACAATATTTGCAGGTTGTAGAATATACATTGTCATTTCCATGAGCATCATTTTGGAAGTAAATTAGGCTGTACTAACCCATAAATATGAGATGTTCATCTTTCCTTCATGCATAAGTACAGCCTAATTTTGCCTCTGTTGTTGGCTCTAGGCATTGGTACAAGCGGTTTTGCAGCCATTCAAAATGCCGCAGCAACAATAGGGCAACAACAACAAGAACCATCAACGGCGGTCACCATAGCAATTCAACCTACAGCTCAAGCAGCTGATATACAAGCTGAAGGACAGCAATTGGAACAATTTTTGGAGGGAAGAACAGGCTATGACATTCAAATTTATGTTCCTCTGTCATATGCGGGAGTAATTGAGGCTCTGAGGTTTGGGCAAGCTGATGTTGCTTTCATGAGTGCATGGCCATCATACCTTGCAGTCAACAGAGCTAATGCATCGCTTGAATTGGCTGAAGTACGAGAGGTAATTATAAACGACACTTTGACAGATGCAACATACTACTTCTCATACTGGGTTACGAGACCTGATTCACCTGCAAATAACCTAGAAGACCTCCGAGAAATGGGGGTCGCATTTCCAAGTCCATTATCAACTTCTGGCTATGTAATGCCCATGTATGCTCTTGTCAATCAAAGCCTAATCCAAGTAGAGGAAGGACAAGAAGTCGACCCGGAGAGCTTCTTCTCGGAAGTTCTCTTCGCAGGAGGATACGCTCAGGCATGGGAAGCATTGAGGAATGGTGCAGTTGATGTGAGTATAATTGCAGGAGATGTAAACGAGGAATTGTACTTTGAAGTCTTGAACAACACAAAGGTAATCAACGAGCAAGGACCGATACCATCACATGGAGTAGTATTCAATAATGACATAGACCCATCTGTAAAGGAGAACTTAAAAGCAGCCCTGCTGGAGATAGGAAATGATGACAGTTCTAGGCAGATAATGAGAGATCTTGTATCGGCAATATTCCTAGGATTCCAAGAGACCACTGCTGAAGAACATCTCGCCTCGCTTAACAGAGCACTAAATGCAACAGGACTAGCATTTACTGAAGAAATAAGATGATGATGATGATGACGAGCATATACACACATGCATGCATAAACCCGGTAGTGCGAGCAAGGAAATGGTAACTAGCAGCATAATTCTGCGTCTAAAAGACATTCGCCTCTCTATTGGCAAAAGAGAGATACTAAAGGGCCTCTCTATCAGTATTAAGAGAGGAGATGCAGTTACTATTATGGGCCCAAATGGGTCTGGCAAAACGACTCTGCTGAAGGTGGCCCTTGGATTGATAAAGCCCTCAGCAGGAGAACTCTATTTTTTTGAAGAGAAAAAAAATATTAGCAAGGACAATAGGAAATTTCTTGGTTACATACCACAGAACCTTGCACTTGTAAATGAATTGAACGTTTTTTCAAATATTATTGTTGGAGCTGTGAGACGAATGCCGTCTTGGCGATCTCTTTTAGGTGCATATCCTGAGGAAATTACTAAAGAAGCTTATGAGATCATGAATATGCTTGGAATTTCCCAGTTGGCACAAGTAAAGGTAAAGACGCTCAGCGGAGGAGAAAAGCAGAGAGTCGCAATAGCAAGGACGATAATCCAGAAACCTTCAATCATTTTTGCTGACGAAATGACTGCAAGTCTTGATTTTAAAACGGCATCTGAGGTAATGAGTATATTGACTAGCATAAAGGAGAAGACAGGTGTAACACTAGTAATGACGCACCACAATCTAGAAGTCGCAAAAAGATATAGCAAGACAATTTTTATAATTCGAGACGGAATAATGTTAAAAGAGATTCTTGCTTCAGATTTAGATAGGGAGTCTTTGGCAAACCTCTATGAGATCAATACCCCTGCCTCTTAGGCATAACTCTATCTGGATAATAACGCTCCTCGTAATAATTGGGAGTTCAATACATCTTAACTTTACCCCACTGTCTATAGCGGATAATCTCGACAATTCCCTACTCATCCTCAATGAACTGCTTGAAATAGACCTGAGTGTAGCTGACAAGGTATTTTACTCAATTATTGAAACGCTTGAAATGGCCCTTATTGGCTCAAGCATAGGCTTTGCCATTTCCATTCCAGCAGCTCTTATGGCATCGAAAAATCTCTTTCCGATTTATCTAACTACAATATTTAGAGCAATCCTTAGCATTCTCTGGTCCATACCTCCTCTCCTATGGGCAATAGTTCTTGTATCAATAGCAGGCCTCGGTCCAACAGCAGGCATACTCGCAATCACAGCGTTCTCAATAGGACTAAGTGGAAGGTACCTTTATGAAATATTTGAATCGCAGAATCCATCAGCTTATGATCTAGTGAAGGCAATTGGTGCAGGGAGGCTCCAGATCATAAAATATGTTACTATTCCAGAAGCCACGGCATATATGAGTAATCAATTTCTATTCATTCTAGCTTATAACGTAAGAGAATCTGCAATCTTGGGATTGGTAGGGGCAGGCGGTATAGGATTCTACCTGATACTCTATCTGGAGAGCTTGCAATACGGTAAGGCGTCACTATTCATAATTGGCATCGTGGTAATTACCTTGGCAGTGGATTACCTCAGTACAAGATTGAGAAATAAGATTGTGTCTCAATAATAGATTTATTGACGTCACAACAAACCAATCAAAAAAGTGTGAATTGACAGTGTTGATAAAGGCTTCTCTTAAAGAGCCAATGTCATGTTTTGCTGTACTGCATTAATATCTATAGGGTTAGGGCTGCGACCCAAAATTCGTCAGAGGTAACTTCTGCATACGACCTAGGTACCCTTTCTATCTTTTCAACAATCCTTGCTTCCAATTTCTTAAAATTATCTGTTGCGTCCACTCTATGGATAGGATTTAAGAAGCTTGTCTTTACTACAAATTCCGCAGCCTCAATATTTTTTAGCAGGCCTGTATGTTGAGCATAAGCATCGCTTCCATATCATCTTACTGTTTGGAGTTCTTGATGTCTATTTGCTTGAATTAAGATGGGCACAATTTCATCAAAAGCTACAATGTACACTCTCATCTTATCCACACCATATATTGCTTCACAGCATCATTTATTTTCGAGGTCAAAGACCTCAATTCTTGCTCCCAAACAATAAAGTTGATTCTGTGGAGAGTTGCGGCAAAATTAACAATTAGTAAAAGCATAGAATATCGACATGAGGATAAATTATTGTAGCATTTCCTTACAAAGAACTTCGAAATGCCATTCTATAAGAGAATGCTGAGAGATCGATTGAATGCATATTGGTGCTAGCAGGTGATAAGGAAGGTACAAAAGAAGCGATGTTTTACTATTCTTTTGTTTCAAAAATCTTAAAAACCTAGGTTTGCATAATTAGTGGCGAACTTAAGTATGGACAAATACAAAAAAGCAAACCTCAGATCACCATACCTTGGGATCGTTGGAGCTATGGTCTTGTTTGCGTTATTATTATTATTACCTTCGTCACAGCCGTATGTTCTTTCGTTTGGAGTACAATACCAACCACCACCACAACAACAATCTGCTACAATAATAGTGGCAAGTAGTAATCAAAACATGACAACTGCACCATCAGCTAGCGCTAATGGTACTACTACTACCATCTCAAATGAAACAGCAACAACAACATTAACAATGGCTGGTCTACCAAATGCTACCTTGGTTGAATTTGTTTCAAACATAGAGCAGATAAGTGGGCATCTTCACCAAGCGGTTATCAACAAAGAATCTGGAAATAATACTCTAGCAGAGGCACATACATTGCACCCAATCGCAGAAGTATATTCAAGTATTGAAGATCTGCTGGCAAATCAAAATAGTACACTAAACCAAACCTTGTCAGCTGCTTTGCAGAACTTATCTTCTAGCGTTACAAATGCTACAGTACAGGAGTTTGAAAGCCAGGAAGATTCTGTCAATATGCTGTTGAACAATAGCGTGCGGACACTGGTACTAAGGTCAGACCTTAACGACCCTGCATTTAATGCAAGTGTAATAGCGCGGCTATTGCATGTTGCAGGACATGAATACGAAGAGGCTGTTGAAAATGGCACTGTAAAAGCAATTGTGGAATACCAGGATGCGCAAGCATTCATCTACAGAGCTGAGAGTATATTCAAATCATCAGCAAGCAGAATCGGCCTGAATATAGCTCAGGAAGTGGAAGAAGTAAATCAGTTCTTTTCGAACTTGAATGGCGCAGTCAACAATACAGATGACCCTGAAACTGTTGAAACAACAATAAATGGAATAATAGACGAGCTAGCAGAAATCACGGGTTTATCTGAAAGCCAACTAATTGGTGAAGAAGCTGGCGCAGAAGAGTAGGCAATGGACATGCCAGGGGCAGACTGAGACTTCCCAACCTATATACACTGTCTGCGGTTACAGCCCAGCATAGCGCAAAACCAATGAGTAATCCGATTTGTGGATTTAAGTCTGCCACGGCCACTTCTAGTCTTGGAGTGGGCAGTAGTAGCATCATCTGCTTTTCCTTTACTAGCCTGGCTATTGTTGTATCTGGTACTACTTTCATTTAAGAAGACATTATCCTTTCTCACAAAAGGTCTTCAGAGATTGAAAAAACAATTACGATTGTATAACTGTATTGTAGAGTGCAATAATGAGCAGATAAAGTCCCTGCTTATTTTTCATACATAAAGGTTTAGATTTATAGATAATTTGTTCTATGGATAGAGCATTTTTGTACTGATACGTATGTCAACAATAATGATTATGTTGACAGTACAATGTAAAATAAATACCGGTCATCAAACGTGACAAAAGATCTGCTATCTATAATCTGCTCTTTTAATGAGCGCAAGTTAGTTACAACATTTTCCCTTTGGAATATTGTGGCCATGAGGGCATTTTCTAGGATGCTTAAGAAGGGTGCAAAGAGCATCTGTAAAGATGTTTTTCATATGATGTTCTATTCCGCAGGCCATTTCTTCATCTACTTCTATCTTTAGCGCATCTTTCATCATGACTTCAAGTAGCCTAGTATTTCTAATCATCTGCCTTCCAATTCTCCTTCCATCGTCAGTAAGTGTAACCTTGGTTTGGCTGTATTCTACAAGGTTTGAATTTTGTAGCTTGCGTAACATTTGTACAACAGAAGGTTGTGTGACATTGAGCAACTTTGCTATTGAGCTAACCTTACCATCTTGACCTTTTTCATGGAGGTACCAAATAGCTTTAAGGTACATCTCTGTATGTTCTGATTCAGCAGTACCTATGAAAAGCTCTTCTCCATTTTGATTGATGCTGATTCCTCTTCTATTATTTGACATATAGTCAGATATATTGGAGCTAGCTTCGGGTATTTTTGCCACAACTATTCAAATAATTAATAACTATTGTACTTCTTAAGCAATATGCTACGTTGACAATTTATTATAACAAGATCTGTAAAGATCTCAATAGTATCAATGTCTTAAGCGCCTCAACTATGCCGGTCGAAACACCATTAGATGAAGAGTGTGTTGTAGGAACTGTGACCTTGCCCATTATCTGGCCTGTCATCATCTCAATGGCCACAGCCTTGGTGAATGTACCGCCTACATCGATGCCAACTCTGATTGTCCTAATCTTCAAAAGCGTTAAGCAAGCCTAATTGACCAATGTAATTATGTTTTCTTATTCATCCAATGTCTCTCATACGTTATATTAGATCATACTAGCAAATTTTGACCCCTTTATCGACTGTTAATTGTCTTAACTTTAGCAGTACTGTAATTTGTCACTACTACTTCGTTAATTGCGCCCCTCTTACTTCCCACAGAATTAATCATCCTTTTTGCGCTTACTATAACAGCATTCTTCTCATAATCTCTATAAAGTTCTCTTGTCAATGCATGGTCGCTATTACAAAGCATAACAAAGCACCCTCGAGAGTCGAGTATTCCGAATACTTCTGACAGCCGTTTCTGTTCCTTTATAGAGAAATCGCTCTTAGAATATCGAGTAAAACTTGATGTTTTAGATAGTGGAATATAAGGAGGGTCGAAATAAACGAAGTCATCCTTTCCAGCAAAGTCAAGCACTTTTTCAAAGGTCATGACTTGTAGATGTACATCTTGAAGTAGTTGGCTTGCTTGGAATAGTGTGTTTTTATCAAAAATGGAAGGATTATCATAATCTCCAAATGGGACATTAAACTGCCCTTTTGAATTGACTCGGTAAAGACCATTAAAACAAGTCTTGTTAAGGTAGATCAACCGTGCGGCCCTATTTACACTGTCTAATCTATTAGATTCGATGCTCCTAACTGCATAATAGTATTCTTTTGAATGCTTTTTCCTGTGGTTCAAAAGTAATTCAATGAGTTCAGACGGTTTGTCTCTTACTACAACAAAGCAATTTATCAATTCTTCATTGGTGTCTGAGAGAATCACTTTGTTAGGTTTTAATTTAGATTTAATATAGAAAAATACCGCTCCACTTCCAATAAAAGGTTCATAGTAATTACGAAAGTTGTGGGGAAAAAGATTCTCGAATTGCTCAATTAATTGCAATTTGCCCCCTGCCCACTTAAGGAATAAAGGTAGTAGTACAGGTTCCTTTGCAGAAAGATGGATAACATGATTCAAAGATTCTGCTAATTAAGAAATTAGTATTGTTGCATAAATTTATTTTGCTGTATTGATGCTTCTGAAGCAGTAACATCTGAGGGCCCAGCTTCACACCATATATAGCTATTGTTAAAGCCTTGCCGCTATCTATACTCCGCACAGAATTAGTGAGTACGCAATTTCTATTCGCAGCCGGTTAGGAAACATGTGGCGTAGATACGACAAAGAAATTCAGAGAAAATAATATCTCTATAGGCAACTCACAAATAGAAAGAAAGAAAGAAAAATAACAGCAGGCCATTTGACCTAAGGCGATGTGGAAATCTTGAGAGATCTATCGGTTAGGGTGATAAAAAAGGTGCCTAGTCAGACCCCCGTATCGGCGGGCGTCTCGCTCGTTGTTGTAGCAGCAGCAGCGCCATGAACCCTTTTCCAGTGATATCTCAATTCGCCCAAGCTTCCACCAACATCTAGATTGCATCTTGGACATCTCCATGTTACAGCAGAAATTCCCATACTAGATGCATGTACACATGTCACTTATACGGATTACTACACGTTTGGTTCTGCCGCGTATAGTATGAATTAGTTAGTGCCAATTACGAAACCCAAATTCATATTATCTGTGCTGGGAATTTTAGTGTAAAATAGCTTTCCACGATGTGCCTTTTAACCAAGGTTCGCAAGATACCTTCAATACAATAATCATAGGTCTTTACTACTATTCATTTTTATCCTCCAGTCATCTTTGAAAAGAGGCTGTCAGCTCGGTTGGTTGCCTTGATATAGTCAAGGTTTGCAAGTGCTACTACTGCAGATTCTCTTACTTCTTCGCTTTCGTCCTTGAGTGCTTCGCTAAGATTAGTTCTTGCTTCTTCTGAGCCTATGACTCCCAATGCGACTGCAGCTTCGTGACGCACAAAAAAGCTTGAGTCAGACCTAACAGCATCTGCAAGCGCTGGTATGCCACTTCTATATCCAAGCTGGCCAAGCGAAAAAGCCGCCTCATGTCTTACAAGGGCACTTTTGTCATATTTTAGAACTTTGCCAATAGGCTCGACTGCATTTTTCGCGCCAATGCCAGCAAGGATACATACTGCACGGGTGCGCACTACGTTATCGTGATGGTCAAGCAGTTCCTTAAAGTACTGCTCATTCTTGTTCTCAAATTGTTTTTCCATTTCTTCAAAAAACTTAATCCTGTCATAATGTATGGAGCCAGTCATGATGGGCAGGATAGTATATTTGATCAAGGTCTTTTATTTTTTCGCTCAGACAACTCTTCTTTAGAAGTTGATTGCCTGACTATATTTTTACAACGGAATTTTATAGCTATACTAACCCTAGACAGTAGTAATAATAGTCATCATTATTATTGTCTACGGAAGCTTTTAGTCTTGGAATGCATCTTTAGTTTGATGCATAAAGTGATTATTATTATTATTACTGCCACTAATCAAGCTAGATGGTTATCTTGAGATATAGAGGATGTTGCAATTGCGAACACCTTAAGGGAGCGTATTTTTGCTTGCCAAGTACAAAAGATAAAGATATAATTTCAAAACATGAAACAAGAGCTCAAATACCTTGCAAGACGACTGGTTGCAGCTATCTCTCCGAACTGTTATTATATTGCCCTCGCCAAGATTACCAGCCGTATTAGATATGCGCGTAAGATACTGGCGGCTTAGCATTACGGACGTTTTGCACGCTACCTATCCAGCGGAAAAAGCCAACCACTGGGACATTAAATGTATGCAGGGCGAATACGAGCACTTTGGGGTCTTTTGGTATCGCTACGGCACACCCTTTGATAAGGAGCCCGTGCACGGCATATGTTTTTACTACAATGATGTTTCCCGGAAAATCATTGATGATCTAGCTTCGTTCCTGCAATCTAACTTTGGAGGAAAGCTGCTTTCGTTGCATAGCAGGGGCTTTCTACAGGGGTCAAAAGAGTTTGCCGATGGAAGGTCGATAGGCACGCTTGCCAATGAGCTGAGTCTTAGATTCAGCGCTCCAGTTGAGCTCACAATAGAATTCGAAAAGATGGCCAAGGAAGATATTGACCAAGAGTCGTTTAAGCTACCTTCCTCAAAGGCCCTTCCGATAAGCGGGGCTGACTGACTGACAGACAGACAGACACTGGGCAGAAGTAATGATATAGCATTATATTTCTAGGGCACTAACCAACCGATGTCAATGGTGGCAGAGATGACCATCCGGGAGCATATTGAGGAGCTCAGGGTCAGAATACTCAGGGTAGCTGTGGTGATAATCGTCATCACTATATTTGCTATGACATTTGATCTGCGCCCAATCCAGGTTAACGGCATTCCACTTGCATACCCCTATCCAGACCCATTACACAATATCTCCATCCGACTTACATTCTACATGCAGGAGAGCCTGCTACCAGAAGGTGTGAACCTTATTCAGACCGCTCCAGGTCAGGCATTTTTTTCCCAGATTTATGTTTCTGTGCTGATAGGCCTAACAGTCTCTATCCCTTTCATCATGAGAGAGTTATCAGCATTCATCTCACCAGCGATAAGCACTAAGACAAAAATTGGATTGGTAAATGTATTCCTTCCTTCAATCGCGCTTTTCATTGGAGGCATTGCTTTTTCCTACCTTTTAGTCATACCATTTATCCTTGACTTTTTATACGAATATGGAGAGGCTCTAAATGTCGCTACTTTTCTCACAATCAATAATTTTATTTCATTTGTGATGCAGTTCTTTCTTGGATTTGGGATCGCCTTTCAGCTGCCGATACTGATGTACGGCATATCACTTACCGACACAATCTCGCCTAGGTTCTGGCGAAGGAATTTCCGATATGCTGTACTCATTATTGTCATTTTTGGCGCGCTAATTACACCGGATGGCAGCGGGGTAACGATGTGGTTCGTATCAATCCCCATGCTACTTCTCTATCTTGCGGGCATGCTAATTGTTGAAAGAAGAGCAGCAGGGGTAGCAGTCTTAAAAACTAACACTTAAATTCTAATCAGCCTGGCTTATATATGCATGATGATCTTGACAGAAGGATTATCAAATCTCCTAATGCAATTTGGAGGCCTTGGAGGCTTGGAATGGATTATTATAATAGGATTAATCGTAGTAGTCTTTTTTGGCGTTAGAAAGATTCCTGAGCTTGCAAGATCATTTGGCAAGGCTAGCGCTGAGTTTCAAAAGGCAAGAATTGAGGCCAAAAGAGAGCTTCAACAAATGAAAAGCCAAGGAAATATCATCGACAGGGAAAAGCTTGAGGCCATAGCTGATTCACTTGGCATTGACTATACTAACAAAAACGACGACGAGTTAAGGACTGCAATTGAGATAGAACTCAACAAAACCAAGCAATAGCTTGGAACCTTTTTATTACATCACTTTTTTCACCTGAAACTATTGATCACTCTGCAACAGATTGCAGCTATCGTTGGCAACTATGACTTGAAGAACGTTACCGTAGGCACCATCGGCAGCCACTCAGCACTGGAAATAATGGATGGTGCCAAGGATGAGAACCTCAAGACGATATGCATATGCCAAAAAGGCAGAGAACTGCCATACAGGAGGTTCAAGCGTCTTGCCGATGAAATCATTTTGCTAGACAAGTTCTCAGATATATTATATCCGGAGAACCAAGAAAAGTTGAGGCAATCTAACACCATAATGGTGGCTCACAGGGCCTTTACTGCTTATCTAGGCTATGACAACATTGAAAACAATCTAAGAGTGCCTATCTTTGGCAACAGGTTGCTCCTGCGGGCAGAAGAGCGGACTGCAGAACGAAACCAGTACTATCTGCTTGAAAAGGCAGGCATAAGTCATCCAAAGTTATATCACAAGCCTTTAGATATAGACGGGCCGGCTATGGTAAAGGTGCAGGAAGCCACACGCAAGCTGGAGAGAGCATTTTTCATCGTATCCTCGTACGAGGACTACGAGAAAAAGTCAAAGCAAAAGATCGAGCAAGGGCTTGTGACAAAGGAGGATCTCTATAGAGCAACAATTGAGCAATATGTGCCGGGGACTTATTTTAATTTGAATTTCTTTGTCTCTCCTCTTACGGGCGAAACAGAATTTCTTGGAATAGAGCGGAGGCTTCAGACTAACATACACGACATTGTATCACTTTCTGCAAGACAGCAGATGGAAATAGAAGATGTTATCCGGATTCAAAATATCGAGGTAGGCCATACTCCAGCGAGCATAAGGGAGTCACTTCTAGAGAAAGTATTTGAAATGGGCGACAGGATTGCTGTCGCAGCAAGAAAAGAGTATCCGCCAGGCATAATCGGCCCTATTTCGCTTCAAAGTGTTGTGACAGTTGACCTTGACTTTGTAGTATACGACGTTTCATTGCGCGTGCCGGGTAATCCTATAATGGCGACTACAAGCCCCTATACAAAATATTATTATGGCCACACGATGGGAGTAGGCCGCAGGCTTGCCATGGAGATAAAGGATGCTATGGAGCAGCAGAAGCTGCCTGACATTGTGACTTAACCTAGCGCTCTATAGCTTCTTCAAAAAGGCCCTTTCTTACCTTGATTGGTATGTCATAGTACGCCGCCAACGCTATAGAGTCAGAAGCACGATAATTGCGAAGGATAATCTCGCCCTTTTTGCTCTTAAAGTAAAGATTTGCTCGCAGAACTGAGCCACTTTGGTAGACATGTACTTTGACCAGCAGAAGATCCTGCATTACGGCAATTTCTTCAACCAAGTTGTAGATCGTAGGTATGCTGCCCTTGTCTCCATCTTGAAAACGTGAAATGTGCCTTGCCACCTCGCCGGAAAATGCTCGCATTGGGAACTCTTTGCCGTCATTTGCCTTTAATATTACGACCCCTTCGAGCCCAAGCTGATCTACGAACCCTACATAACTTATTTTGGCGAAAATGTATTCCTCATCCTCTTGCGAAGGATCTCCTGACATTGTGTCGCTAGTATAGTAGACTTACCGAGAATTAAGGGTTTACGGATCTACGATAGGATTTAATTTGCAATCGTAGCTGATTTCACATACAGTTAATCAGACATGGAAGAGAAGAAATGGCAAGCTTTAAGGGAAAGCGGTTTTAGAGTCTTTTTTGTAGGCTTCTTCTCGCTTATAATTGCATTCATAATATACAGCCGGCTGACGATGCCTTCTTCAGAGCTATTGAGGGTTGAGTCGCAGGAACTGACAGGGCTTGCATGGGGCATGCTTGCCATAACTGCTGTTTCCATGGCATCGATGGCATATGGCGCATACGTCATTTTTCGGTCAGAGCACATCCGGACTGCACTAGGTCCTACCAACAGTCTGATTTCATTTATCACAGGCGCATTTTCTGACCGAAACTATTGGAAAATAATGATAGCTGCTGCAATTGGTTATGGGATATTTTTTGGCTTTCTCTCGCAGATACTTGTATACCGGGCGGATGTGTCTTTCACTGAAAGGGGGATCAACGTACCGTCGCTTGACTTAATACCATGCTGCGCTGCCCCCGGCTACATGCCCATGGTCACTCTCTACATCACTGATCATTTTTTGATATTGATAATACCACTCAATGTGATGCTTGCTGCCATTGTGTCTTTGCTGGTGGGCTTTAATGTTGCATTGAGCATCTTTGCGTTTAGACTAAAGAAGTCGCTTCAGACAAAGACATCCCTTGCGGCAGGAATTGGAGCCACAAGCGGCCTATTTGTTGGGTGCCCCACCTGCGCTGGCAGTCTCATTTCAGCCCTGCTTGGAATAGGGATCGCAGGAGCAGGAGGCACAAGCGCAAGCGTGCTTGCCCCATTCCAGACACTCTTTATAGCGGCAAGCATCCCTGCGTTGGTCCTCGCACCTTTCCTAACTGCTCGAAGCATCAGGTCGGCTTCAAGCTGTAACATTGCTTGAGTCTATTCTTGTGTTGCCATGAGCTCAAACCGGGCAGTCTTTTTTAATATGCTGTCTAGGTACATCTGTATCTGAGGTTCTGCAATCCATATCTTATCGTCAACAAAGAGATAGCCGTACCTCTGTGAGCTTCCTATTTTCTCACGCATCTTGAGCTCCTCAAGGTAAATATCCGGTACTGTGGAGTCCTCAAATCCGTGTTTCCTTGCTATAGCGTCTAACATCCCATGCATGCCCGAGCCATGCTGTGCCGCCTCCTTAATCCTGTAGGCGATGTCCCCAGGTATCCCGAGTGTCTCTGCAAGTTTTCTATGTACGTGCTTGCCAAAACTATCACCTCCGCCCCTAATATTGAGCCGTAAGCTGGTTGCTAGCGCGACCTTGATCACTTCAGGGTCGAGAAATGGTTCCCTCAACTCGATGCTGTGTGCCATTGTTATCTTGTCTTCACGCTCAAGCGTCTCCTTATAGAGCAATAGAAGATCCTCTATCATATGCCTGCGCAGCATTTTGTAACCTTCCTTTTCTACGACCTTAGCATACCATGAATAGCCTCCAAATAACTCATCTGCGCCCTGACCTGTAAGCATCACTTTTATTCCGTCTTCATGGGCCAGCTTGACAGCACCGTAAACTGGCAGCGCCACTTCAACCTGTCCTGCGTTACTATCCTCGATTACATTCATCACTTCAGGTATCAGCCTCTCTACTCCCTCTTGGTCAAGCTCGCAAACCTTCAGCTTAAGGCCTAGTCTATCAGCTATCTGGCGGGCATAGACAATGTCGCTAGAGCCGGTTACACCACCAGTGTAGCATATTACTTCAGGCACCATCTTAGCAGCAAGGTACGCAATAAGCACGCTATCGATGCCGCCAGAAAATATTATCCCTATCCTCTGGAAGTCCTGAACGCGCTTTTCCATTGCATCAACCAATGCCTTCCTATACGCTTCAACTGCAGATGCCATTGTTCTATGTATTATTCGGACCTTTTGGGGAATTGGGTCTGCAACTTGGAAGCTTTGAAGCCGGCCATCTTGGGAAATAATGATTGCACTACCTGGCATTATACGTCTTGTAGGTTCTTTTATCCCGATCTTCCACAAGGCTTTGCGTTCAGATGCAAAAGCTACGAACTTGCTTGTATCAGCATAATACAACTGCCTCACACCTATCCTGTCCCTTACAAGGGCAGTCTCGCCAGTCTTCTTATCCTGTATTGCAAGGGCATAGACGCCATCAAGCTCTGCAACTGTTTTCTTTATTGCTCCAAGAAGACTATTTGTACGTAGGTGATCTTCAATAAGGTGCACAATCACTTCACTGTCAGTCATGGTGGTGAATTTGTGACGCCTTCCAAGCCTTTCTCTAATCTTCTTGTAGTTATATATCTCACCGTTGTGTTCCAACAGAATCCGCCCATCGCAGCTGCGAAAAGGCTGCGCGCCGCAACTGCCTCCAACTATTGCAAGACGTGTGTGCCCAAGTGCACTTTTTCCACTAACCCTTTCAAACTGCAATTGCATTGCTGAAATGGAATCGGACTTGACAATCCGATCATCGGCAACCAAGCCGGCCCCGTCGGGACCTCGATTCACCATACAGTGGAGCATCGAGCCTAAAAGTGGCACGACGTTCTCACCTCTCTTACTTAAAATTCCAGCTATTCCACACATATTTATTCTCCAAATTTCAAAAGCCAAGCTTCTCTATTTAACACAGAAGGAAGCTCAACAATCACTATTATATTGCCGCTAACAGCTTAAAAAGATTTATTTAGAAAATTCTAGTACTTTAAGAAGGTCTGGTTCGCTTACTATCTTATCGCTTGCTTTTTTTATTTCCTCATCTTTGGGCATAAATGCAACACCTACTCCTGCACGCTGTATCATACAGATATCAGACTTTGTATCGCCAACAGCCAATGTGTTTTCTATTGGCACACAGAACTGGTCAGCACTTTTTTCCAAGTGATATCGCTTGCAAACAGAAATTTTACAATAACAGCCGATCCTATCCCACCCAAGTGGCATGTCAACCTTGCCGGTAATCTTGCCGTTAAATATGTGGAGCTTGTTTGCCATCACAAAATCCAGGTTCAATCTATCCGCCACATAGCCTGCAGCTATAGTATAGCTATCGCTTATGATGATACCGATCTTGTAGCCTCTGTCTTTCAATGCTGCAATTGTACGCTCACAATTTTTGATAAAGGGTATTGATGCGATGGCAGATTCCAAGTCTCTTGTTGTGAGGCCTGCAAATAGCGCTGCTATCGCCTTTGTCTGCTAGTGCCCAGCCATTAGCCTGTGTGATTGTATAGACCTTACTTTATCTGATAGGTCAAACCTGTCCGCAAGCTCGAAGACCAGCCTGCCTTGGATAAGCGTGTCATCCATGTCAAACGCTGCAAGGTTTGACGATAACATCATTGAGCGTATGTACTAGCCTTGCTTAGAACTTTTGCAAATTGCCGTACATCGATGTCTTTGAATGGCTCTATCTTGTGCGGTGCGGGAGGCTCCTGTTGTTGACTTTCTTCCAGCATGTTCTTGCCACGCAGGGCTTCTAATATCTTTTCACGAACCTTTGGCGGACAGATCTTGCTGTGATATATTGAGCCCAGTGACCCCACTACCATTTCTTTTAGGTGATCGTCGCCCTTATCTTCATGGAAGTGAGGATTGCGTGTTTCAACCTGCATTATTTCGACTCCCTTGTCCATCGCGTCTTGATTAACAGTGGGGATAATGCCACCAAATTCCTCAAGTACATTTACTGTTTCATATGACTCAATAGCGTACCCCGACGAATATGTAAGCAGCTCGGCTAACTTGAGCGACATGCAGTGCTCGCCTGAGTTGCCTGTACGCATTACTTCTGTCTCAAAGCCAGTGTAGTATGATATTAGCGAATTCAGATGCTGGTTTGTTATCTCTGACACTCTTCCCCACTTGCTGAAGTAAAGCCCTGTTTCAGATATTTTTGGCTTGTAAATCCATGATATCCTGACCATGACGTAAGGTGTCTGAGACATTGCGATGCCGGACGCAAATATCTTGACGTATTCATTGACTGCACCAGGGACGTAGTTGTCTGCATCAATAAATCCCACATACTCTTTGCCCGCCATCTTGGCAAGCAGCATTCCTATCACCATGCCCTCTGCCTTGCCGGTTCTCACTATGCCATCGGGCCCAAGGATGCTGTTATAGCCCATATCCCTAAGCACCTCTGACAGGACAGGATCACCCTGGTGCAAAATGAATGCATTGCGCCCCACAAATCTGTTAAACTGCTGAAGTGCCTCCTTCTCAAGCTTGTATCTGTCAACCGGTTGCCTCGGGCTGTTTGATATAATGATTGCTAGACAATCGTGTGGTATGCCGCTCAGTACTCCTTCAAGTAGGCGCAATCGCTCTCCCTTGGTGGGGATTACTATGGCCATGCGCCTCTCTATATCCACGATCTGGTTATTTCCTATATTCACTATAGATTCGGAAACCGGCCTGCCATCATCGAAGCCCGAGTCTAGCTCATAGACGCGTTGCACCCCGTGTAGGCTGGTCGCTCCAAATCTTTCGGTATATCTTGGCAGGTCGAGCTTCATTTCCTATAGCATTTAAATACACACAATGATCGCTTATAGCAATTTTCGCTGATGACTACGGAAATCTGCTGCTATACAAAAAGTGCTTTCAAGTTTGGAACTATTCTTCTTCTTCTATTGCTTCTTCTAATATCATTATCATGAACTAATTGTAAAAAATAAAGTCTAAATCAGCATATAGATAGGCGCTGCAGTTAATAATGTCAGCTTAAGGTGTTAAGGCACTTTGATTTATTCAATAACTGTTTATAATATCTCTTGATCACTCTTGTTATGCTAGACAGGAAATATCAAAGAAAAAAGCATACAGTAGAGAAATTCATCAAGAAATTTGGCAAGGTTGACCATTCTGTCATACTGAACAATCTTGACATTGACTATGATACTCTTATGAGGGTACTTTCTGATTTGCGAAACGAAGGACGTATCAGATAAAATTAATCAGCTACAGTCACATAATAACTGGCATGAAGGTGACTTTCAGATCGAGTTCTGCTTTTGGTGCTCGAGAAGGCTTTTCATGCAAGTAAAGGGCGGGACGTTAATCGTAGTTGACTGCGTGGGTGGTTGGCTTGAAAAGCCTACATCTATAATCATATGCCCAAAGACAATACACTTTACCTGTAGTCGTTCAATTTGAATACAATTCATCATCTATCGCTACATAGTAAGAGCTGCTGACAATCTTTTAGAATAGCCATGACCCAACCACTACGAGAATAGGAAAAGGCTGGATGCAGGAATGCATTACCGATGAGTTGTGTTCTTTTTCACAAGAAAGAACGGCAAAAGGCGGCGAAAGTGATGAAATAGAGGTCACAGAATTCGACAAGTTCGGCAATAGAAAAAAGGTTATGACTGAAGTCGTAGCGGGATACACATTTGAAGGTTAAGAATACCATTAACACTAATACTCTAAGTAGGGCTTGATGCAATTTTTAACATAGACGATGGGCAATTGTAAAATGATATCCACGTTGGAATAAAGTACGTGTAGGACCTATATCTCAGGAAAACAAAGCAGTAACAACTACTGTTTGAATGCTATAATCTAGCCTAAGAATCTTGTACTCAAACTGGTAAATAGTTTTTGTCTGAACTTATAGACACTATGGTCAGTGAAGGAGAGGAAAAATCTACTACCACATCAGCATCTGACACAGAAATAGATGAAGATAAAACTAAAGGATATGGCACCACTAGGCATGGAAGCCATCTAACAAAAACCAGCGAGGGTGTTGCTGAATCCGAAGATGTTGAGGGCAAAAAAACTTAAACTTTCACAAATCATTTTTTTGTCATTTCACTTAGAGCACTTATCTCTTTGTAAGTGTAGCCTTTTGCTTAATCCATTGAGTTTTATGATGTTATTATATTCTCTCACCCGCTGGCTCATGCTAAAGTTTCACAGAGCCGTTTCAACGTGAATGGCTAACAGTACTTCTATTGAAGATTATAATATCAATATTAGAATTCGATGAATCCCCCTTAGTCTGTAGAAAGCGGAAAATGTCTGAACACAATACGGTCAGCTTTACCCAGCATTCGATTATCATAACATGGATTATTACCTAGTCGGCCCCTACAAATTTGTGCTAGGAAGAAGGAGACTTTTTACTCCTTGTCTATAAACTCATCCGGTGATGGTGGCTCTGGATGAAGGCCCTTCCTCTTTCTCACGTCTGCAACTAGTGGCCTGAATATCGAGTTTGGAACCGCCTGCCATGACTTAAAAAATGTGTTCCACATAGCCTTTCCTGCAGTTGCTCCCCTCATCTTTTCTGAGAGGTCGAATGTCTCAGATGCGGGTATTTCACCCTGCATGATTGCAATAATGCCCTTTTGTTCGACATTTAGTAATTTACCCCTCTTGCTGGAAAGCACACTTGATACTTGGCCTATCAGGTCCTGGGGGCATTTGACTTCTATACCAAGTATTGGCTCTAGCAGCACAGGGTCAGCGATCAACATTGCACCAAGCATCGATCTCCTTGTGGCCGGCATCAGCTGAGCAAGACCCCTGTGCGCCGGGTCTTCGTGAGGGACGAAGTGATGCAGAACAAACTTGATTCCCCTTACCGCTTCATGGGCAATAGGCCCGTTGTGTATAACATCATCAAACCCTGATCGTATAGAGTCCATGGACTCGTGTAAGAACTGAACACCCTTTGTCTCGTCTACTAGCATGTTACCGCTGGTGTCGATTGCTGCAACACTCCTTGCTTCATCCGCGCCCCATCCCCTCTCACGCAATATCCTGGCCATTTCCTTTTTGTCCATATCTTCCTTGAGCTTACCAGTCCTTATCATGTCAAGAACATCGTCTGGGAGCGCCTCGACGCGCATGAATATCTTGTTGTGCTTGTTTGGAGACTTGCTCATTATCGGCCCTGCCTTTGCCCTTATCGTCTCACGGTAGTTGATCAGAGGCTGGGTCGTAACGATGTCAAGACCTACCTCCTGCAAAAGTGAAGTAGCGATTTCTAGGTGAAGCACACCCATACCAGCCATCAGGGTTTCGCCAGTCTCTTCATTTATCTTTACTATGAGGTTAGGGTCTTCTACTGTCAGCCTGCGCAGAGCCTCGACTAGCTTGGGCAGATCCTTGGGGTGCTTTGGCTCTACTGCAATAGTGACCACAGGCTCTGAGACATATTTGATGGATTCAAATGCAACTGATCCCTTCACAGTTGAAAGGGTTTCGCCTGCAACTGCGTAGTCGAGCCCAAGCAGCGCCGGAATGTTGCCTGCCGGCAGAAAGCTCACAATCTCTCGTGTGTTGCCCATGTAGATGTTGACAGACTGGACCTTGCCTGTCCTCTTTGCGTCTATAAGATATACTTCGTCACCGTCCTTGATAGTGCCAGAGTAAAGCCTCCCAGTAGCGACTCTACCAGCTTGCGGGTCGACATTAATTGTAGTCACCATCATGAGTGCAGGTCCCTTTTCGTTACATTCTACTAGGGCCTTGCCAATGTCAGAGTTAAGCTCGCCAGGCCAAATCTTGGGGATCCTGTATCTTTGTGCAACATGAGGCGGCGGGTGGTGCTCTACAACCATTCCAAGTACTGCGTCTGACAGTGGTGCTCTTTCCGCAAGTTCCTTGATGGTATTTGGATCGTTGCTCATGTAAGCGTCATAAACATCCTTGAACTTGATACCTCTCTTTTGGGCCATCTTGAAGTTAAATCCCCATCTGTCTTTGGCAGAGCCGAAGGCTACGCTGTTGCCCTGAATACTTACCTTCCACTTTTCCTTGATTTCCGGCTCGGCGTAAATGTCAATCAGCTGGTTAAAGTGGTTGATGATATTGATCAGCCACCTTTGCATCTCGTCCGGATTCAGCTTCAGCTCCTTGACGAGTCTGTCTATCTTGTTAATGTAAAGCACAGGGCGTACACGCTCTTCTAGGGCCTGCCTTGTAACGGTCTCTGTCTGAGTCATTATACCTTCTACGGAATCGGAAACAACGACCACGCCATCAATTGCACGAAGCGCACGGGTTACCCTCCCAGTAAAGTCAATGTGACCGGGGGTATCTATCATGTTAATAACATATTCCTTGCCTTCAGTTTCGTAAAATAGCGTGACATTTGCTCCTCTAATTGTCATTTGGCGGTTCTGCTCAAGCTTCATAGAGTCAAGCGCCAGAGCCTGACCTGCTACAGATGGAGAAATGATGCCCGATGCTGCCAGCAGGCTATCACTCATGGTTGTCTTACCGTGGTCAACGTGGGCAATGACGCCAAAGTTGCGTATCTGATCCTTATTACCAATTAGTCTCAAAATATCCTGAGTTGACTTAAACTTTGGCATATGATCAAGCCAAAAAAGTTTGGCGCAGGATTATTAAATGTTGTTCCAGCCAAGAGACGAACAGATTCCACGGTTTAATAGTGACAGAAGTGACCAAAGAAATGACAAATGGATATAACTCTTGGCCATACACCAGATGCAGATGACGCTTTCATGTTCTATGCACTTGCATCCGGTAAGCTCAGATCCATCTTTGTGATTAAGCATGTCATACAGGATATTGAAACACTGAACCGACGTGCTCTGAAACATGAACTGGACGTGACTGCGGTGTCAGCTCACGCCTATGCCCATCTAAAGGATTACGTCATACTAAAGAGTGGAGGCAGCTTTGGGCTCAATTACGGCCCAATCGTCATAACGAGAAAGGAAAACATGATGTCTCCAGCTCAATTGGAAAATGCAACAATCGCAATTCCTGGCAAACTCACTTCAGCCAACCTGCTCTTGAAACTGGCAATTGGCAAGTTCAAAGAAAAAGTGGTACCGTTTGAGACAGTACCGGATGCCGTCGCCGGAGGAAATGCAGACGCCGGGCTTGTCATACACGAGGCTCAAATAGCATATGACAAGACCAAATTTGCCAGCGCCCTCGACCTTGGCCATTGGTGGTCCAGGAATACTGGCAACCTGCCTGTGCCGCTTGGCATCAACGTTGCAAGTACCCGAACTATGAGCATAGCTCAAATAAAGGAATTCAGTAACCTGTTTACAAAATCTATCAAGTACGGCCTTGATAACATTGACGCTGCGCTTGAATATGCGCTGCAGTTCGGCAGAGGACAGCCAAAAGAAACGATAAGAAAATTTGTCAAGATGTACGTTAACAACTTAACGCTAGATATGGGACACGAAGGCAAGAAAGCACTTGAGGAAATGTTTGAAATGGCACAGGCTCGAAAAATACTAGAGTCAGATATCCAAATCAAAGTCGTGTAATATCTCTGCAACTGAAGCCCTAAGCAGACTTTTTGTTTACGTTGAGATATATTGTTGCTGTTACATTATCTTGATCCTTTTGCCAGGTGAATGATTGGGAACATCTTGCTATTTGGTCTTGTGCCTATTGTGTTAAGGAGCATATCTCAAAAGCAAGGGTGAATATAGGGGCAGAATCTGGGACAGTGCACATGGACTTTAAAGCCATGTTGTCCATAATATAGCTGTGATTAGAAAAGCCATTCTAATATGGATTATCTCAAGAATCGCTAAATCTGTCATGAAAAGAGCATTCAACCCTAGAAGAACGTATCAATAACTTACTTTTTTTATTAAAAATAGTATGTTACTATATGCCAAAAACAATTTTAGCATCTTATTTGTAGCAATTCTATAGGTTGTATATATATGTCCAACCAGCGCTTGCCTAACGAAGAAAACATACAAAGAGTTAGTGATGCGGAGGAACCAGTTGATCTCCACGCCGCTCAAGGAGTGCAAGAAGAAGCAAGAACTACCACTACCTTACCCGCAAACGAGGAAGAAGAAAATGCAGAGGATGTAGTAGTCTTAAGTAGCGAAGAAAATGAAGAAAAACCGTCTTCCTCCTCTTCTTCAAATATAGACCGAGAAACAGAAGAAAAAGAAGAAGCTGTTGTAGATGAGGGTAAACCAGCTGACGAAGAACAACAGATTACAGAACAAGATGCAGCCAAACAAGAACAACAACAACAAGTAGTGCACACAATGTCCCCTGAGCATGTATTGTTATTGCAAGTGCTTAGGCGAGCTAAACGTCAGCAAGATCTAGTCATCGAAGTACAAAAGAATTTGAAGTCATTAACGAATATCCAAAAAGGTATAGAAAAAACTACAGAGCAAGTAAAGCAGCTACAATCTGTAGTTAAAGATTCTCAAAAACAGATTATACAGATACAGCGACAGATCTCAGCAGTAGAGCGAGCACAGGAAAAAGAATTTGCAAAGTTGAGAACACAGAAACAGAGAGGAGGAGGAGCATTGATATCAGTTAAGGGCAAGGCTGCTAAAAATAGAGGAAAAAGAAAGAAGCTAAGATAAATAAAATAGCAGAGACATCCGTTAAAAAGAATAATTGACATCCCCTGTATCCTAATCCATGCAATACTCATCAGCAATAGACTGAAAAGTCAATATAGCAGATCAGAATGTGGCTCAAAGAGCCATGCAAATTCCTTTCAGCCACCTACAATTCAACGATCCAAATAAACAACGTACGCCAGTCCATTAAAAAGAATTAGGTACTAATACAAGCATTTGTCTTGACGAGTCGGAAGTTATGTAATGATAGCCAGTGAAGTATCGCATTTTCAGCTCTTCTACTAAAAGGTCCAGTGTACCTAGGGTTCCTTATCATGATGCTTCATCAATGAGTGCACCAAATTGCCAAGATACATTTAACCACGATAGCTTGCGGGAAGAAGTAGAGAGATGTTTTTGTTCAATACTTCATTGTTCTTGGTAATGAGCTGTTGTTGTTTTTATTCCTGTTTGTTTAGGATTTGCAACATTACTAACATTAATAAAAATATATCGCCTGTGTTGAGGTATTAGCCTCGCTATTTATAAAAGAAATTAGATGCGAGTCAAAGGTTCTATTTGTATGACCCTCATATTTGGAATTTTCTTTTCTATTTCTGCCTTCTTTTTATCCACCTGAGAACTCTTCCACTTAGCAAAACATGTGATGTGGGTTGCGTTATCTTCTACTTTGCCAAGATATACTTCCTTAACCCCTATTCCTTTTAGTGTTTTTTTTAGAATCTTAGGTTCCAAATCCAACTCTTTCCCCATATACTTCAAGAGTAGGAGTATTTTTTCATCAGGCATGTTATCACCTATATATAAATTGTATTTCATATCGGTTATAAGTCTTATAGGCAGTAAGTTTTAGACCTTTTATGGAAGCATCATTTTCTCATAAAGGATATTTCTCAGCTCACATAGAGCAAATCATCTGATGAAATAGGCTGAACAATGAGATATTTTTGTCAAACGTAACATAAACATCCATCTGGGGAGGGTAATCCGAGAAAGATTGAAGGAAATAGTCTATTCCGCAGAGAGAGATATAGATGCGGATATACACCTAGACACACCCACTCATGGACACATAGCGGACGTTTAATTTAGCACCATCTCGCTCCCCCTTCAGGGCTTCAGACCTTATAAATGGAAATAAGCATATCTCTTTATGAGAAAAGAACATAGCCTCTTGAGCGATTCTAGCGAATTGCAAGCAAGTAACTGTTCTGATTGCAAGAAGCGTAGTATTCTTATCTGTTTAAGATGCGGCGTCTGCTATCTTTGCCATACCGGACTTGAAGACCCTTGAAACAGACTGTCTTAGAAATTCAATAAGCTTCTAATTTTTTAGCTAAGGTGCTATAAAACTATGCGATACTCTCTGGCGTCATTTTTAACAGTGATCAATCCAATCTGCAGATGGGATTAAAAAATGTGTCACGCTGGACCGGCCTGCGTCTAATCTCTTTGATCAAAGTTGCAAGCTCCTGAATTGAAGTGTCTCCAGCCTTACCTGCAGCCTTGAATATTTCTTCAGAAAAGGCAGTTCCTACTAGATCGTTGCCACCGTATGAGAGAGCAACCTGCGCAACTTTCTTGCCAAGCGCCACCCAATACACTGAAATGTTGTTAAGCACATTTGCCAAAAGCAGACGCGACACTGCTATGACACGAAGGTCATATGTAGACGGGCTTTCTGCAGTCACCAGTCCCTTCTGTTCCAGCGGAGTATTTTCAAGGCTGAATTTGAGCGGGATAAACGTAGTAAAGCCTTTTGTCTTCTTATGAAGCTCCCTGATCTTTATTACATGGTCGACGATATGTTCTGGTTTTTCCACATGGCCAAACAGCATTGTGGAGTTACTTCTCAATCCTAGCTCATGTGCCTGACGAGCAGTGTTAAGCCATTCTTCACCGGAACATTTTCCGATCACTATCTGTTTTCTAGTGTCGGCGTGAAAGATTTCTGCGCCGCCACCTGGAAGCGCGTCAAGTCCTGCGCTCTTGAGCCGTAATAGGACTTCCTTGATGGAGTTTTTTGTCACCCGTGCAATGAAGAATATCTCTGCTGGAGTAAATGCTTTGATCGTGACCTTTGCGAATTGGGCCTTGATTGCTCGCATCATGTTCTCATAGTAGTCAAGCCCCAACTTTGGGTGAAAGCCTCCAACGATGTGAAGCTCAGTAGCGCCAAGCTGCTCTACTGCTATTTTTGATCTGGCGACCATCTGCTCAGTCGATAATGTATAGGCATCATTTTCGTTGCCTTTTCTGTAAAATGCACACAGTGGACAGCTGGCTGCACACACATTGGTGTAATTGAGATAGTATGATGCGGCGAATGTGACAGTGTCGCCGCAGAATTTGCTGCGAATCTTATCTGCGGCTGCTCCTAGGAGGAAAAGGTTTTCCTCATTCATCAACTGCACTCCGTCGCTGTACGACAACAACTCTTCCTCGCCGGATAGAGCCTTCTCTAGTGCAGGAGTTCCGCCTGAGACAATATCATCAGTCTTTTGCAAAGGATCTTCTTCTCCTTCCCTGTATTTTTGAGCAGACCATATAAATCGTTGTCAGGCTTCCCAATTGGAGATAAAGAATATATAAATATCATTAGAGGCCCAAAGACCCCGTTAACATTTGCAATATGATAATAATAAACTGGTTTCAGATTTTCTAAGTAAATCCGATATTGGCGATATTCTTGACAGCGCCCTTGCAGGCCACCGGCTTGGACTTAAAGACTGCATCAGGTTGATCAAATCTGACGATGTTAATTCTATGGGCTTTGTAGCAAACATGCTGAGGCGGAATCTCTTCGGTGACACCATCACTTTCATTAATAACATTATCCTTAACTATACGAATATCTGCATAACTTACTGTAAATTCTGCGCTTTCTATCGCCCGCCAGGGCACGAAGAGTCATATACTGTACCAATCGAAGAAATAATCAAGCGCGTTGCTACGTCAAGAGAAATGTTTGGCATCACTCAGGTGCTAATACAGGGGGGCCACAACCCAAATCTCAAGCTGGAGTACTACGAAGACGCATTCAGAGCGATAAAGCAGAAATATCCTGAAGTGGGTATAAACGGCTTATCGCCGTCGGAGGTAGATATGATTGCCAAGGTCGAGCGAAGCAGCACAAAAGAGGTTCTTGCGAGGTTAAAAGATGCAGGCATGGATACCTTTGCCGGAGGCGGTGCAGAGATCCTTGAAGACAGCGTCAAAGAACAGATAAGTCCATTCAAGATAAAGAGCCACGAATGGCTAAGAATAATGGAAGAGGCCCACCACTTAGGCTTGAAGTCAGTAGCGACGATGATGTATGGAACAGTTGAAACAGAAGAGGATCGCGCAAGGCACATCATAAAAATAGCTCAGTTGCAGGAAAAGACAGGTGGCTTTATGGTCTTTATTCCATGGAGCTTTGAGCCTAATAAGACCCAGATGCAGTCTGAAGGCAAAATAAGGTACGCTTCAGGTGGGCTATCGCTCCTAAAAATGATCGCAATTGCAAGGATAATGTATTATGGTCTTATTGATCACTTGCAGTCGTCCTGGCTTACAAACGGTATTGGCATGGCACAGCTTGCACTCAATTATGGCGCCGACGACTTTGGAGGCACACTCATTGGCGAAGAGGTAGTAAGTGCAACTGGCTCAAGGTCAACGGAATTGACTTCCGATAAGATAATTATCGCTATCAAGCGGGCCGGCTTTAGAGCAGTCGAGCGCGATAATTTCTACAAGCTCATTAAGTACTATTGAAATACTTGTCCCACTTGTTGTCGACAAGGTCTTTTGTTTCGTCGTCAACTACTGCAAGCTGCTGAATTTCACGCATGTAGCCTTCATCTCTCCATTTCGTGGTGGCATCGATCCCCAGCTTTGAGCCAAGGTTAACAAGAGGCGAGGCGGGGTCAAGCGTGTCTGTGGGGGTATTATTGATAATGACAGTGTCACGAGCAGGATCCGCTCGTGCGGTCAATGCCCAAATCACATCGTTTATGTCGTGGACGTTAATGTCGCTATCGACGACTATGAACATTTTAGTCAGCGATAGCTGCCCCATACCCCAAAGCCCCATCATGACTTTTTTAGCCTGACCCGGATAATGTTTCTTTATTGAAATTATCGCGAGCCCTTGGAACCAACCAGCAGCAGGCATGGAAAAGTCGACCACTTCAGGTTGAAACATCTGAATGAGGGGTAGAAACGAACGCTCGATCACCTTGCCAAGGTATGCGTCTTCAAGTATCGGCTTGCCTACTACTGTCGTGAGGTAAACTGGTCGATTACGTCTCATTATTCCTGTCAAGGTGAATGTTGGAAATGGCTCTGCTGGTGTATAATATCCTGTATGGTCACCAAACGGCCCCTCCATTCTGATGTCGTTTGGATCAATATACCCTTCAAGCACAATCTCTGCATTTGCTGGCACTTCAAGGTCATTGTCTGTTGTTTTACATTTTACTAGTTTGACACCTTTCTTTCTAATGATGCCAGAAAACAGATATTTGTCCATACCTTCTGGCACAGGCGCGACTGCACTAAAGACAGTGGCTGGGTCAGCACCAATCACTATGGCAACTTCAATCTTCTTCTTGTTCTGCTCTTTGATCATCTTATAGTGCTCAGCGCCACGTTTGTGTGTCTGCCAATGCATTATTGCGTGCTTGTCATCGATGATCTGGATACGATAAACTCCCAAGTTCCGGATGTCAGTTTCAGGATGCTTTGTTACAGTCATGCCAAAAGTGATAAAGCATCCAGCGTCGCCTGGAAAGGACTTGAGTACAGGCATAGAGTTGAGCGACACCTTGTTGCTGTCCGTTTCAACAACTTCCGTGACTGGTCCGTGGTCTACGTAGCGAGGTCCATAGTCACTTATCTCTGACAGCTTGGGCAGCATCTTTAACTTGTTGAGCATGCCTGCGGGCATCTTCATTCTTGTAAGCTCTGTAATGCGCCTTCCAATTTCAGAAAAATCATCTGTTTCAAGTGCTATTTCTAACCGCTTCATACTACCAAAGGCGTTGCCCAGCACCTGCATGCTTGACCCTTCGACATTTTCAAAAAGCACCGCTGGTTGGTCTCCGGCATACATCAGCCGTCGCATGATTTCTGCAATCTCCAAGTTAGGACTGACCTTTGTTTTCACTCGCCTAAGCTGGTTTGTCTGCTCTAACGCTTCAACATACTCGCCTAGACTTTCAAGTGGCAATGCCACAGCTATTCTGGCTATGAAAAATATACCTTTGCATTGTTTCATAATTAGTAAATAGTTTTTGATGCCACCACAAGCATGTCCGATCAAGAAAGGGAGTACGAGGAAGGCGCTCCAGGAACAGAAACTAAGAGAAAGGATGATCCATTAAACGAATACCGCGAAAAAGAACCCATGACGCCTGCCAAGATAAAGGAGCACGAGCCAACAGCTGTCAAGCGTGAAATGGAAGAAAATATTACTGAACCAGGCCAGACAGGGACAGACGCAGAAAAGGCTCGTGAGATAGCAAGAAGCAAGGGAATGGCAAAAGGAACAGCCGGTGCAGCTGAAACAGGCGACCAGTACGAGCAGGGTGCTGCTGGAGCAAATAAGTAAACCAATCTTTTTTCTTTTTGTTTGTCAACAGAGTCACAGAGTATGAATAATTGATTTCCCAGAAGTACCGAAGTAGGCAATAGTGCAAGCAAAGGATCAAGAAGCAACGAATAATGAAGTAGGATACATAGAGCTCAAAAGTATAAATGAAGGTTGGGTACAAGCAACTTAATTCGGCCTACAAAGACAAAGGTGGCAATCTTAATCCAGCCTTGATTTTTTATATGTGTGTATATATGCATACGATAGTCAAATACGATGTTTTTCTGTTGATTTAACATGCAAGAACTCAATAACCTTATCCGGCAAAAAAATGACAAGGATAAAGATATTGGTAAAACTCTAGCGTCTGACAGGTTTCCGAACACCATGGACAGCTTTTGGTTTTCAATCAATCCCGACATCATTATTAGCCCTTTTGACTTTGTCACAGTCAGACACATTTTCAATACAAGAACCATCGGCATGGTAAAGGAGCTTAAAGCTACGGAAGATATCGGAACTGCAGCCAGGGTTGCGGTAATGGCAAATACTGGCATAGAAAATGACCAAGTAAAAACTATCTCTATAGGGATGCCTGTCGGAGCAGCCAAATCTGTCAGGTTTGCCACTCAGAAGGAGGTGATATTTGCCCTTGGAATACCTGAGATGCAAAATCCTATACCTGCAGGAATAATAGAAATGACAAATGGTCTCCAAGTGCCAGTATCACTTGACATTTCATACCTGCTTGGACCTGACACAGCACACGTAAATGCGGCCGGCATTTCCGGCAACTTAAAAACATCATATCTGTTTTTTCTGCTTCAATCCGCTTATCAGAGACTTGTGAAAGACATCCAGGAGGATGTAGCGATAATAATTTTTAACACAAAGGAAGAAGATCTGCTTCACATCGACCAAAGCAAGAAGACCAACAAAAAGACAAAGAAGCTGTTCGACTTACTTGACCTAGATATCAAGCCGTTTGAAAATGTCACATACTTTTTGCCGAGGGGAAGAGATGGGAGGGCAAACTCTGCTGTTGTGCCTAGCAACTCGAAGACATATTCGTTTGGACTTGAGGATGTATATGACAGACTAGACCTGCTGTTTGGGAGCAACGACGATAGCTATAACGTTTCATCGATACTGAACTACATCTATGAGGCGTGGCCGTTGCTCACCGGTAGTAAGCGGGTGAGCACGTGGAGTGATCTGCTTGAATTCAGAGGCTACCCTCAGGAAGTGGTGGCGCACAAATCCACGCTCCTTCGCTTCCTAAGTCACGTCCAGAGGTTCCGCAAGTCGCCTATGTTTATCGACAAGAAAGTAACAAGCAGGTACCTTGGGAAAGAGATAAAAAAAATTAGGCGCAGCGACATTTTTGTCATTGACATATCCATGATACCGACTCTACAGGAACAGGGGTTCGTAGTAGGAGACGTAATGAAGAGCATTGACGAGCTGTATTCTTCAAGGCAGAGCGGCAAAAGGCCGATGTACATTTTGATTTTTGTTGACGAGATCAATAGATTCATCCCACGGTCTCCACGTAATACATCGGCTGTAGCCGAGCAGGTAATGAGGACTGTAGTCGCCGGCAGGTCGCGCGGCACAATCCTGTTCTCTGCTCAGCAGTTCAAAAGCACTGTCGACCCAGCATTGCACGAAAACACGGGTATGCACATAATTGCCAAACTAGGAGTGTCTGAACTGTCGGCGCCACCTTATTTGATGATAGACGAAAGCACAAAGGCCAACATAGTCAGACTCAATAAGGGTGAGCTTGTGATGGTGCATCCTGCCTTTCGACAGCCTATCAAGATCGTATTTCCAAAAGCCCCATTCAAGACCGGCTAGGCATCCTTTAGGAACTTGTCCGTGTTCTTACGTACAAGTGGTAATATCTTTTCCATTATTACCCCGTGCACGTTCCGCGCTGCCTCTACGTCAAATGATAGCAAGAGCACATAATAGAGTAGGCTGTTCTCGTCAGCAATGGGAATCGTCGCCCTGACGAGCTTCGCATAGTTTGACATAGCATAATTGATCTTGCCCAGCATGTACTCCCACCTAAGGCGCGTATATTGGCGAGTGGCGGCAGTGATTGCATATTGCGCCCGTTCTTCAGGATTGAGCAGTGGTTTAAGGCCCTTCCGTTCTGATATTGCCACAAGATGGCCGTCTCCATCAGCAATGCCGGCAAACCTGATCGACTTGTCAAGGGTAATCACCTTGTCACAAAATTCCTCAAAGAATGGCTTCATTAATTTATCTTAAAAAGCTGACTATATTTGATTTTCGTACAGACTTAAGCAAATACTTAAATGGGCTACACTTAACATTGTGTCTGCTTTGTCTGCTCAGGAAGTTGCAATGCTAGAGGATCGTAGGAACTCGCTGTTAAACAGGCGCGAGATAAAGGTGCTTTTCAGAGGAGCGGCTGGCAAGATCAATAGAAATGAGGCTGCCGAGAAAATAGCTAGCCAGCTCAATGTCAATAAAAAGCAGGTTATTCCGATAAATCTTAGATGCCAAACTGGCATGACAGATGTTCACGGTATATTATATGTCTATGACGATGAAAATGAGGCTGCCAGGCAGCTACCACGCTACAGGCTACTCAGGACACTCTCAAGCGAGGAAAGGAAGAAGATACTTGATGAAGAAAAGGCTGCCAAGCTTAAAGCCAAGCAGGAGGCTGCTACTTCGAAGACTGGTGCTGCTGCAGGTGCTAAGAGATAATGGCGGACAAAAAGGCTCCAGGCAAGGGCGAGGTCACCATCTACAAGTTCTATAACGTACAAGGGGACAAGGTAACAAGGATTAAGCGCGATTGCCCCCGCTGCGGGAAGGGAACCTTCATGGCAGAGCACAAGAACAGGTTTACCTGTGGCAAATGCGGCTTTACTGAGTTCACTCACACTGAAAGTGCCAAGAAGGCCAAAAAGTAAAAAAGAGCGCTAGCCAGCAATAGCCTTTATTTCTTTTTTGATCGTATGCACCAAAGAAGGTGCAAGCACAGGATAAAACGATTCTATATACCGCTTGCTCTTAGCAAGGCGTGAGATATTACTTGGGTCTCCGACTCTCATGTATCCTTCAACAAATTCCTTTGTTATTGTAGATGCCATTTTGCTATTGCGAGTGTTCTTTAGACCCCAGCTAATAAACTGCGCCACGTCCCATGCTGGATCGCCGGCATTAAAGATAAACTGCTCGACATCGGTAAAGTAAAGGTCCTTCTCGCTGACAATTATGTTTTTAGGTTTGATATTGCCAAAGGTTGCCCCTGCGGTGTGGATTTTTGCAATCTCTGCTCCAGCTTTGCTAATCAAACTGGCACCACCTTTGCCTACCATGCAGTCTTTTATTACATCTGCTATTACATCTGCTAGTGTTATCCCATCGACAAATCGTGTCACTAGCAGTCTCCTATCGAGAACTACTGCCTCAATTACGGGTGTGCGCAGACCAAGGCTACGTATATATCGGATTGCCTTGTATTCCGAGCCGAGCCTGAAGAGCGGGTCCATCCTATACCTCCTTACCGGCTCACTCCACAGACCTACCATTGCCCACTTTAGTGCTTTTGATCTTGCAAGCTCTTTGACTGCGATTTTGTATTCGTCTGAGCTACGGTTTAGCACATACATAGTGGTTCTGCTGTTCTTGTTTCCGAGCCGCCTCTTTTTTGAAATAGAGTAATTGCCAAGATGTGTGGCTAGATCATCAAGCCAATTCCTGCCATCGACTATTAGTCTGCCTTCGGGTAGTCTCCAGTATGCCTTCTTTGGATATAACATAAAATCAGGGGGTTTCATCACCACCCTTACGCGACGCCGGATTTTGGATTCGGCTTCATTGACAGCAAAGTGCATGATTTTTCTTCCAGCATAAGTGTGCACAAGATATGAGTTGAACTCTCGAAGCCTTTTTGTAAGTTTTAGACGGGTCTGCCTTTTTTCTACAAATATACGCTTGTCAGATATCTGTAAAAGACTATCCTGCCTTGCGGCAAAAATTTCGCTATTTTGTGCAACAATATCTGCTATTGCCCTATGATAGCCCTCAAGTGCAAACTCCATGTTGCGCTTAGAAGTAGTGTACGTCTTGTAGTAGCTGTAAGCTGCACTTGCATACAGAGACATCCTGCGCTTTATCTTCGAAAATGCTACAAATTCTAGCGGAAAGATTATTTCTGTGCCGAGTACGCCAGTAGATTCTAAGATGTCGCGTACTTCCTCCAAAATAACCCGTCGCTTATAAGTCTGCTCAATCATCGCAAGAAACTCCGCATTAGCAATAGGTTCATAAATATGGAGTAAACGACCTACTACAAATTCGCCAAGGAAAGCAGTCTGGGCATCCCGCAATAGCGCTTCGCGGTCAACTGCAAGCGCAGATACTTTCGTACTGGATTCACGAAAATACGTATATTTGACCACGTAGGGATAATTCTCGAGAACAATAAGCAGATCTATGTCGCTGTCAGGCCGATCGTAGCCCGCAACCCTTGACCCATATATGCATGCAGCAGTCATCCTACGGCCCTTTGTAACTTTGCAAATGCATTTTCTAATAACTTTGAGTTCCTGTAGGGAAATGCTAGACATAGCTGGATTTTTTCTTTTTGAGCTTTATGTTTTCAAATTCAGTAATTTTGTCTTTGATGCCTTGCTCGACCTTCAGGCACGCCATAGCCTCTATAGGGATTTTTATAATATTGGCATCTACTGATACCTTTGAAGTTGGAAGGCCTTTGTTCATCCACGTTTTGATGACCTTCTCCTCCAGCTTCAGATCTCTAAAGCCCTCTGGGAAACGGGTGGTAATGTGCCTTATTAGAGTGGGGTCGGATTTGAAGACCGCTCGTTCTTCAACGAGCCTAGTAGCGTCAGCATAAGTACCTTCAAAAAGTGTGCTGGACACGTCATCAGATATCACCTTCATCTTGAGTATTCTGTTTATGAGCTCCAAGTAGTGCATAAACTCATGCGCCAAAATCGCATGTATCGTGCCCTTGAGACCATAGGAAATGAGAGGCGCGGTTATCTGCACAACCACATGTAGCTGTTTGTGTGCGTCTACCACCGGTATCGTCCTTGCAAACAGTATTCCCATCTCAGTAAACTCGACGGCAGAGACAGAGATCACAAGGCTTGGCTCCGCATAATAATAAGGATAATTCAAACCAGACGCTTCCTCGACTCGCTTAATGCCCTCTATGACCAGCGGAAACCTTCTCATTATAAGGTCATAAACTTTTTGCGGGATCTGGCCGAGTCTGTAGGCGTTGTGAATCTTGTACAGCGGGTCAAAAGTGTTCATCTATTGCTATGTCAAATTGAGCCCGCCGAAAGAAAAACGTTACTGAAGTTGGACGTCCAATATGTCAAACATAAGGCATTCGCACTTCGTTCCAAGAATTTCTGAAATGTTAGGCTTCATATATTCTTCGCCACCTACAAGTTGCTTGATCCTCAGCCCGCCGTCTGCGACAATTGTAAGGGTAAACTGGTTGCTGTCAAGCTGCCGAACGCGTACAGAATGGATGCTTTTTATACCTATTTTTGACTTGTTCTCAAAGCTCACTTTAGAACCAGAGAGAGAATTGAGCTTTTTTAGAATTTTTTTTGTCAGAGCATTTTCACATCCTATCTGGATTTTGGTCTTGACTGTAAAGCGTGGTTGGATTACAGGCATATCGTTAATCACATTCAACATTGCTTTGATGCCATTGCCTTTGATCGTTTTATTTTTAAGCTTCCTCTTCTTTGGATTAAAGACACGTACGTAAAATGGTCGGCCGCTTCCAAGAACCAGGCTGCTCTGATCTTCGCTTCCCATCCATGTGAATTTTGGTGTCTGACCCCTAGTAATCTGCACTAGCTCATTTGCAATGATGCCTTCAACACTGTCATATCCGGATAATCCAGAATAGCTGCAAGAATTGCAGCCCTTACCTCCGCAACTAGCGCACCTGTCCTGTTTTTGCGGCAGTCCTCTTGACTTTTTGATGTAAACTCCGGCAAATGCAAGCGGCCTGGATATTACTGCCACATTTACATTGTTCTCCTTATCTACAGTCAGAGTAATCGTGATGTCCGGCTTTCCATATTCCACATGTTTTCGTGTCAGCCTGGTGAGCCGCATCCCAAGATCCCTAGTCAGATAGTGCTTGATACTCTCTCTTCCCCTTATTTTCAGCCGAGCCCTCATAGTGTCTTCCCTCTCATATAGCTGAGTCGATAGCGTGGCGCCAATAAGAAAGGTGTCAAATTCAAAGCCCTTGACGGCAGCCAATATGCTGTTTGCTATAGCACCAAGGTTGTCCATCAGTCCTCGGCATATATAGCACGGCACGCTAGACTTGCCTGTGCTGATGTGCCTTTCAAGACAGCGCTTGCAGAGCCTGTACTGCTTTAGCAGTGTTTCCTTAGGCATTATCCGATACCAAGTTTTCTAAAAAATCCTCCCATTCCTCTACCCTTATTGTGCTTCATGAAGGTCTTGGAGGTGTTGTACTGCTTGATCATTTCCTTGATTTCTCCTTCAGACAGGCCGGAGCCTCTTGCTATCCGTTTTCTCCTTGACTCATTGATAATGTCTGGGTCTTTCCTTTCTTGCTTTGTCATTGACTGGATGATAAATCGCCACTTTTCCATCCTCATTTCCATTTCCTCTAGCTTATCTTCCTTGACCATGCCTGAAATTCCCAGATTCTCTATGATGTTCCTAAAGCCCATTTTGCTTGCTGATTCCATCTGAGCATAAAAGTCCTCAATAGTCATCTTGCCGCTCATCAGCCGCTTTACCTGGTTCTCATCTGCCTGAAGCTCCAGGCCCCTAGCCATCTCTAGCAGCGCTTTAATATCTCCCATACCAAGCAGCCTTCCTACAAATCGGGTCGGCGAGAACTGCTCAAGGTCATCTATGCGCTCGCCAGTGCCTATGAACATCACCTTTGCGCCCGTGGCAGCCGATGCTGCAAGAGCACCCCCGCCTTTGGCGGTACCGTCAAGTTTTGTAATGACAATGCCTCCAACTGAAGCAGCCTTATGGAAAGCCTCTGCCTGTTTAAAGGCCCCTTGGCCTATAGTTGAGTCAATAACTAGCAGGACTAAGTCCGGCGTCACTGCTTTATACATCTCACTCATTTCCTGCAGAAGACCTTCTTCCTCTTTGTGCCTTCCGGCAGTATCAATGATTATAACGTCAAGGTTCTGATCCTTGAAGTAATCAAGCCCGTTTCTGGCTATTGTCACAGCGTTATTATTCCGCTCCTCTCCAAAGACTTCAACATTTATTTTGCTGCAGTTCATCTTCAATTGAGTCAGCGCGCCAGGACGCCATGTGTCTGCACCAATGACTCCGACTCTGTAGCCATGCTTTGTGAGCCACCTTGCCATTTTGGCAGTCACAGTAGTCTTGCCACTTCCTTGGATACCGAGCATAAGGACTACATTCTGCCTGCCAGCCTTGAAGGATGACATTGCTAGAGAGGGATCATCTTCCTGCGCCTTGTCAATCGTATTGATGACATCACCTGAATACCCCAATAGCTTGGCAAGCTCCCCGTACAATATTGTAACAATATGATCCTTCCTTGAAAGCCCCTTTGGAGGCTGCTCGCCTAGTGCCCTTCGTTTGAGGTTCTGAGTAATAGATATCACAAGTCTGACGTTGACATCTGACTGGAGTAGTGAACGTTGGACATCCTTGCAGATCGAGTCGATCAGTTCCTCGTTGATGTCGGATGCTCCTACTATTTTCTTCAGAGCTCCACGAAGGCCTTCACGCAGGTTATCAAACATCTATTATTTCTTTTCTACTAATGCCACATCCCGTATTTCAAATATTCCCCTCTGGCCGTCCCAGTAGGTGGTAGCCGCATTGATCTGAAGCTTTTTCCAATATAGCGGGCAGTCGATGACAAGTGTTTCAGCTTCACCACCCTCAAATGTGAGGTTAAATCCACACTTTTTGCTCACAGACACCAGCTTGGCAATCGCTTCCTTGTCAAGCTCCCTGCCAAGCCATCCCTCGTCAAGCCCCATTGTTGATACTCCTGCAATTATAATGCGAAAGCCGCGCTTGACAAGTTCGGTGATGTACCTTTCTGGCTCAGAGTTCCACAGTGGTGCAACTGCTGCAATTCTCTGACGTACACATACTTGCTCAAATGCCTGCTTTTGGTAGTTGCTTGAAATACCACCATGAACTATGCCGTCAATCCCATAAAGCGACTTGACCTGCACTATTGCTTCTTCAATTGCCTTCATCTCATCCTCCTTTGAACGGCCGCTCACTTGAAATCCCATTAGAGGAATCTGCATTGCATCTGCAAGATATTCTGTGACCCAGCTGTTCGGGTAATGAAAAAGAGCGCTGTCGTCCGCTATGGGATGCATCGTGATAAGGCAAGCAACCCGATGGCCCAAATCCTGTGCACAAGATATCGCAAACGTGCTGTCCTTGCCACCGGAATAAAGCGCCGCTAGCTTCACACAAGCTTAGACAGGTGCACTCAATATTAACTTCGTGTTTGTGGATAGATATGCGAGTGTCTATAAATGAGGAGCACTATACGAGGTCAGCTTTATCCTTGAGCAGGCAAGGTACTAATAGTTACAACTGCATACGCCTCCTGCAAGACTACTACAATGGAAAGAAGAAATGTAATAACAATATAGTGTGGATGCCTCAGGATCTCATAATCTTCATCAGTTGATGTGCGTGTTTGTCTCATCAGCCGGCTCTTCCTATTCCTCATCAGCATCCATGCAGCAATTAGATAATCTACTGTATGAACTTTAGCTTCTAGCCTTTAACCCTCACTATCTTGATTCTGTCAAGCACCTTCCAGTACTCTACATCCCTGCCCTGTACGTCGCCTTGGGCTATCCGGTCCTTTATCTCCTCCTCTACTGCAGTTGTTTCAAAGGTTTCAAAGGTTTCAAGATCCATTATCTGAAGTGTGTCGCCCTGTTTCGATATTATCTGGCCGTTACGTTTGTCTATCAGCGGCACTTCGACTTTCGTTGACACTGGACCCACAAATGGATGGGGTTTGCTATCAAACACTCCAACTGCTGTGATTCTCGCCTTTGCAGACCCGTGCTTTCCCGGCTTGCTGTGGTCGTATGAAACAATCCTGCATGGCTCTCCGTCGATGATAATGTATGAACCAACTTTGAGTGCGCCAAGATCCATTGGCTTGCTCATAAATCTGAATCAAAGCCTAGAGAAAAGCATAGATATTTAACATTTTACTTTAATTTTTCAAGGATAGAAAAGCTGACTAGGTTATTGAGTGATATACCCATACGTGCAACATCGCGCCTTGTACGCTCACAGTAATTCTGATCCGTTTGATGCGTTTTCTTGCCTTCTACTTCAAGGATTAGAAGGTTCTTAGAGTAAGGAAAAGTGAATCTTGGCTGCTCTGATGCTAAGAGCTTCATCTGGGCAAGGCTAGCCTTCTTGACCCTTTCGCGCCGTGCAATGGCATATGCAAGCTCACTTATCTCTGCATCACCATTTGTGTATTTGGTGAAGTACAGCGAGACATAGTTAAGCTTGTCACCACTTCGCTCAAAGAGCGGGTTGGAAAAACTGAACATGAGGGACAATCTGTCTATTTTGTGGTTTTTGATATCATCCAATATGCCGATTACATCTATGAAGGATGCGAGAATGTAGTGATTGGCCTTATTGGGGAAGTAAGGTGTGCTTTCGTCAGAGAACGTTGCAGTAACAAAGTAGATGTCGACAATATTGTAGCTTTTTTTCCAATTTTCGAGCAGGGAGCCCGATTGCCTGTCGTGAGGAATGCACAAATAGCCTCGCGACTCCACGCTGCCTGTGCCCGCCAATCCTAGACACAAGTAATGCAACTACTATTTATCTATTAATGACAATTTTGGCCTGATAAGGGAACTCTCTCTCACTCACTAACTCATAAACAAAACAAGAACAAGCTAGACAGTTCTGCCCTTGTGTGTATGCGGAGGGGGGAGCCTGTACAGGCCCCATCTAGCAAACAAGTAAGTCTTCTGCTTTGGTCACTTCCGTATTAGCTCCTTTTTCTTCTTCTTCCTTTCATGAAAGCCACTTTTTCAACTAACTATACCTTTACTCCCTTGGCGTATTTATTGTACTTAGTATAGGTATGCTGCCATGGAAAAAATCGAATCCGCTACTACGGAAATAGAAGAAGAGACTGGTAGTTATCTGCAGATCAGCTTCAGCCGAGCACCGAAAAAGAATCAGGAGGCTCTAGCACAGCTTGGAAAGCGATGGGTGCAATGGCTCAACAAACATGGGGTAAGCTCTAAGATCTACTATCTCAACAACAACAGCAGCAGCACAACAACAAGCAAGGAAGTTCCTCCTGAAGGGGTAGAAAGCATTGCAAAGATTCTTTCTATTAGTGAAGATGAGATGCTTGGCGTGTCCCTGCAATTCTATAGAGACCAAGCTCATGCAAAAGAAGTCTATTCAAAGATGATGCAAGACGAAACTTGTGGCGCAATTGCCAAGGAGTTTGATGGTCTAGTCACCCAAGGAAAAAACATGATCACAGATGGATTCAGTCGCCTTAGGGTGTAGGAGTAGTAGAAGTCATAGTAGT
>DASUUV010000017.1:0-10005 GCA_036373895.1 Nitrososphaera sp.
TGAAGTATCAGGTGTATATGGCGTTTACGACATAATTGCTAGAATAAGCTCAGATTCTATGGATAAACTAAGAGAAACAATAACTTGGCATGTTAGAAGAATAGATAAAGTGCGTTCGACATTGACTATGATTGTAATTGAAGCGCAAGGAGAATAGAAGAAGAAGAAGAAAAGATGAATAAGAAGAAAAGAACTAAGAACAAGTACCTTTCAAACTTTTAAAGACCATTTGATTTTTCTGATGACATGAACGCCATAGAGGCTATGCAAGCAGAAATAGAATACCAAGTTCAAGACCTCCACAAACTTGAGCTATCATCGCCTGTCAGTAACTGCTTGTTTGTTGGCTCAGGCGATTCCTACATTGCGGGACTGGCAGCACAATATTTTTCCGGTAGCCACGCGATTTGCTGCTCCCCTATCGATATAATCAAGAATCATTTATTGGTAAAAAGGCGCAATTTGTTTGTTGTTTCTATTTCAGGCAATACCCAAGCGAATATTCTTGCAGCCAAAATTGCCAAGAAACATGGGGTCGGTACTATTTCTGCTCTTACCGCAAGATCATCAAGCAGGCTGGCAAAATCATGCGATCAGACAATTGAGCTGAAGTATAAAAACACAGGTATCACTACTGCTGGAACTATCAGCTTTACAGCCAGCATGATCAAATGCATCTCACTTTCTACAGAGCTACAGCTACCATCCAATCTTAGAAAAATGTACAACCGTGCTGAAAAACAGGCAAAGCAAGCAATCAGCAAAATTGATGACAAAAGCAATAGTAGTAGGAGTAGTAGTAGTACAAGCTATTTCATACTTGGCAATAGTCAGCTGCATGCAATTGCCATGTATGGCGCACTCAAGTTTAACGAAGTATTTGGTGCAAAAGCCATGGCCTATCCCGCTGAAGAGTTTTGCCATTCTCCATTATTTAGTATCAAAGAGACCGATCAGGCAATAGTGTTAGGAGGAGAAGATGATGATGATAACAGCAGAAAGTTAAGCAAAAGATTGAATGAAGAAGGCTTCTCTTCAGTGCATGTCGGATTCAAACGCACAGGAATTGAATTGCTGCTACAAGCCACGTTTTTTGTACAGCTCTTTGTGCTCAAACTGGCACAAAAATACGGCCTGACCAGCTGCTATTTTCTAAGAAACAAGAAACTGCTCAGAGTAAGCTCGGATTTTATTTACCACTAGCCATTTTTTCTACTGGCAGGTCCAGTCTGTTGCCCCACTCGCCCCAAGAACCAAGGTACATTCGCACATTCTTGTAGCCAAGCATCTTAAGCACGACGAAACTATTTGCGGCGCGGTAGCCCCCTTGGCAGTACATTATCACTTCGGCATCCTTTGGAATGTTACTATACATCTGCTCCAGCTTGTCGTGACCCTTGAAAACACCACTACCTCCATGATCTAGGTTATCGTTCCAGTCAATATTGATTGCAGTAGGAATGTGACCTGCGTGCGCTGCCCTGATCGCTGAGCCATAGTATTCCTCTTTTGAGCGAGCATCAATTATGAATGACCTTTTGCTCTTGATAACTGAGTTTATGTGGACAAAGTCGGCAAGAACCTTGGGGTTTGGCTCTCCATCGAAATTTGAATGCACAAATGGGTTGGTCTTAGTCTCCGTCTTGTACCCTTCTGCCTTCCACTTCTTGAGTCCTCCGTCTAGCATTGCGACTTTCTTATGGGAAAAATAAAGTAAGAGCCAGACGCCTCTTGCGGAGGATATGCCCGAGACATCATCATAGAAGACAACAAACTTATCTTTTGAAACTCCAATGTTTGAGAGTAAAAGTTTGCTTTGCCTGTTGAATTGTACGATGCCTGACTTTGAGGTATCGATCCAGTGAAATTGCATGAGATCAATGTTGACTGCGCTTGGTATGTGCGACTCCCCATAGCTTGAGAATGGCCTAGTATCTACTATGAGAAGGTTTCTGTCTTCAAGCATAGAGTGGAGCTGCGAAGTCGATATAGCGAAGTTCAATACGCTGCAAGATTTTTTAACAGTGCTATATAGTATTTATTGTTATATAAGTCGCGGAGATAATGCAATTGACAAGGAAATTCAAGTACAAGGCCGACGATATAACGGGCGGCGGCGGGAATCGCCTCGAGTTCATACGTGATGCCCACAACGCTCAAAAGATTGGCAGGACAACCCGCATGGAGGATTACCTTGAAGTCATTTATGAGTTGATAACCCAGAAGGGCTATGCCACTACAGTTGATATCTCTGATTACCTAAACGTCAGCTCACCCAGCGTGACCAAAATGCTCCAAAGGCTGAATGAGAGCGGCCATGTAAACTACGAGAGATACCGCGGTATAAGCCTCACAGAATCTGGAGTGGCTGTTGCAAAGAATATGCATGACAGACATGGTATTTTGGCTGACTTTCTCAAGATGATCGGAGTAGATGAAGACATCGCCAACCGAGACGCCGAGGGTATCGAGCACCATCTGCATCCGGAGACCCTCAAAAAACTCGAAGAATTCATCAGGCTCGTCAAGAGCCAGGGAATCAAAGGTATTGGCTAACGTCTGCTAATGAATACCTTGATCTCTTCTTGTCCTGCAATTATTGCGTTTAGAATCTTCTTTCCAGATTCGCTTCGCTTGTCTATCTTTACTCTAGCCTTCTTGCCTACCTGGCTGCTCAAAACGTACTCATCTTCGACATACACATCGACCGTATGACCGATAACATCATCATCTACTAGAATATTGATGGAGGAGCCCGTTTCGCTTATATCAAACTCAATTTCTTTGCCTAGAGTAGGAGTCTTGGCTTCAACGTCTATCTTAACACCCAGCATTTCCTCCAACTCAGAAACGGTGGAGCCGCCTTTGCCTATTACCCTAGGTGCCGCTTCCTTGCTGACTCTCACCTGCACCTTGTTATCTGAAATAACGCTTACTTCGGCGCTTGGATCAAACCTGCGCACAATGTCCATTATCTTGGACTGAGCCAGCTTGCGAACGCCACTTTCTATCTGTCCGCCCTTGGCCAGCTTCGACACTGGCACTACGACGTTTTCATCTCCAAACGTGTAGATTTCGTATTCTATTACGCCTGACTCAAAGTCGCGTACTTCAACCAAAGGCCTTGCAAGGTCTGCCTCAGTCATGCCACTTGGCACCTTGACAGTCAGGGTCAATTCATAGACCTTCCTTATACTGCCGTCCCGCACAAAGATTATTGTGTCCAAGATATGAGGAACCATGCCAAGCTCGACTCGGCCCATGAAGCGCTGGATTGCGTCAAGCGGGCTGCTTGCATGCACTACACCCACCATACCTACGCCGGCAAGCCTCATGTCTGCAAACACTTCAAAGTCTTGCGCCCTTCTTACTTCATCAAAAATGGTGTAGTCGGGCCTTACTAAGAGCAAAATATCCACTGCTTTTTCAAAGCTGCCCTCAAGGGGACCATACTGCGTAACTTCATCAGGCACCTGTAGGTCACGCGGTGATTCAAAGGTCTTGACTATCTTGCCTCGTTTGGTATAGAATTGTGCAATACTGCTTGCAAGCGTGCTCTTACCAGACCCCGGCGGACCGGCTATTACTATCCCCTCTGCCTTGCCGGAAAGCCGCTCCATCAGTTTGTTGCTTGCATTGTAATCTTCAAGTTCAAGCCGAATGATTGGTCTGACTATTGTCACTTCTAGTCCGTCAGAAAACGGCGGCCTTGTTATTGCAATCCTGAAGTTGCCAAACTGAATGACGGTGGCACCACTCCTGCTTATTTCCACAGAGCCCATGCCTGTAACCCTGCTCGCTTCAGATACTTCCCTGATTATGTTTGACAGTTGATGATAGGTGCTCTTTTCTTGGCTTATTTTGACAAGCTGGAAGTTACCTGGCTTTCCTCTCTTTGCCATTGGAATTGTTCCTTCCTTTAGGTGGACGCTCATTGTCGTGTCGTCAAAGTATTTTTCAAATTCTAGGTCAGTCGTCTTAGTTGGTGTCCGAATATGCATTGCCTTGATGCCCTGCGCCTCTGCGACCAGCGCCTGCACATAGTCAGCCGTGATGAGCGTGGCAGATTCGTGCATCGCAACATCTTTAATTATTGCGTCTATCCTGCCATGCTTTGCAAGCCTGATGTCATCAAGGTCAGGCCGCTGACCCACAAAACGGAGGCTGATGTTTTTTGCAGTACAGAGCTCCCTCATTTTCTTTATCTCTTCAAGCCCTACAAAGCCGTGCTCTTTGTTGGTAGATGCCTGAGACTGGAGCTCATCTAGAACTGCCAGAGGGATAATAATGTCGCTCTCTTGCTCTATATTACCCGCTTCAAGCATCTTTGTTATTTCGCCGTCTATGATGATGCTAGTATCAAGGACGAATTTCTTATTTCTCAAATGGCTTACCTCTATTATGACAATTTATAAAGTATTTTTAATAAAAATAACTATAGAACAATACCAATTTATGGTACATGACACACTCAATGCTATATAGATGAAGAAAGTAGAAGCCATGATCAGGTCTGAAAGGATGCCTGTCGTGAAGGAAAAGCTCAGACAGATGAAAATTGGGGGCATGACAATTTCTACAGTATCAGGATGGAGTAAGCAGCGTGAACTCCACTTGCAATGGAGAGGTCAGCCAGTCGCATACGATCTACTACCTAGAGTGAAGTTTGAGATAGTACTTCCAGACGATCAGGTAGACAAAGTGGTGCAGGCAATCATCGAGTCTGCAAGAACCGGCGAGCACGGAGACGGCGTGATATTTGTGTCAACAATAGAGCAAGCATTCAACATCGCTACACTGGACAAGGACGAAAAAGTAGTCATCTGAAAAAAATGTGCAAGAAACTGTCGCTTCTTGCACTGACAGCAGTAGTGTTTCTTCTTATTGCCTTTAATTTTTCGCCAGGATTGGCTGCAAAGTATTACTCTGAGCAGACTGACTTTACAGAGACTTTTGTTCCTATGACAAGGCACAGATGGGATAAAGACGACATAGAGAGCTGCGTATACAAAGAAGACGGCGTTGACAATGCATACTATGTGTGGACAAAGCTGTCCGTGCAAGAGTGGCGGCAGGCACTGCAGGAATACACAGGCAACCAAGAAGAGTGGAACATCACTGCAAGGTTTGTCAAATCTGATGCAGAGCTTGAATCATGTGACATCAAGGTATACATTTATGACAAATATAGCGATTTTCCAGATTATCCTGCACAGACAGGCGCATACACATCTGTGACATTCAAGGATGGCTCCGGCGGGGAGGAGAACAACAACTTTGATTTACGAATCTATCTTTCGCCACTTGTACTACATGGCGACGGCGAGACCGAAATAAACCTGCCCTCATATGCCTTCAGGAACTCCGTAGTGCATGAAGTAGGCCATGTGCTTGGCCTTGGCCACATGCAATTGCAAAAGGGATATTTGATGTCGCCTCAGTTTGACTTTTGGGAAACAAATGAACAGCTTCCTATAACTACGCTAGAGCTTGATGCCCTAGTCAAAGCCTATGGAACTGACGGCTTTAGTTGAACTGTTATATAGAGATATATCTCGTGGGAAAGGTAAAATTTGTCATGCCTGAGAATGAAGAGCATGGTGAGCCAGTGATGTGCAGCAAATGCAATATTGTATTTTCGACCGAGCGCGAATACTTGCAACATTATAATGAAATTCACAGGATGGCAGAAAGTAGCTAACTACAAGTACTAATATATTGCTGGCCGGTAAGGAGCACATATCTCTATCTATCTCTCTCTTCCTCTCTCCCTTCTATCTTATCGGGCCAAATTTATGAATCAGTTCTTAATGAGGGAAGGCATATTTAGCTACTCCAACTTAGAGAGTTGAATTTAGGCATATAGAGTATTTCGATTTTCTATCCTGTTGACGAATATATTTTTCCGGCCTCTTAGGATTTCATATTATGCTCTTGCCCGACTGTTGTCCTGGTCTATAGACATACTGCAAAAATTATTCTACTGGCTCATGACATGTATAGAAGTCCCTTCAGGTAACGTAATGTTGAGCGGTCATTTTGCAGTCAGTCTGCCGCACAATCTCTATATAGGAACGGCGATACAAAATCAGAACAAGATGAATCTTGGATGCTATCTACAGGCCGGCAAGATAGCAGCAGAGGTGAGGGAGACTGCACGCAAAAAATACCACGTAGGATTGACACTCTTTGAGATCTGTGAATCAGTTGAGACGCAAATCCGCAGTCTAAATGCTGAGCCGGCATTCCCAGTTAACACAAGCCTCAATGAGATAGCCGCGCACTATACCGCAGAGCCAAATGATGATACCTTGGTCAAGGAAGGAGACGTGCTTAAGATAGATATTGGCGTCCACATTGATGGTTATATAGCGGATACAGCTGTCACAGTCTGCTACGACCCAAAATATGAAGCGCTTGTCAGTGCAGCCGAAATGGCGCTCGGCGAGGCGGTAAGAATTGCAAGGCCTAACACTAAGGCAAGCGACATAGGCAGAGTCATAGAAGCTACGATAACAAAGTTTGGCTTTAAGCCAATACAGAATCTGAGCGGCCATTCACTTCAGCAATACACGATTCACGCCGGCAAGTCCATACCCAACATCTGGACAAGAGGGTCTTCATTTTCTCTTCTGACAAATGAAGCGTATGCTATTGAGCCATTTATCACGACAAGAGATGGCCAAGGGGTTGTTTACGAAGGCAAGACGAAGAACATCTTTGGTGTAACCTCCCGCAAGCCCGTGAAGATCAAGGAAGCAGACGATCTTTTAGACCTAGTCTGGAGTCGCTACAAAACCCTCCCATTTGCGCTGCGGTGGCTTACTGACAAGTATGATGAAAAGGATCTACGTAGACTTGCAGATATGTTGGTCAGGAAAAAGAACGTGCATGCATATCCTATACTTGTTGAAGGACACAGCAAAATAGTTGTTCAAGCAGAGCATACTTTAATTCCTACAGAATCAAGCGTGAACATTATCACGCTTTAGCTCTTGTGTCTTCTTCTGGATACTCGCCATAGATTGCAGTTACCACCGTGTTGGAAGACATACACTTCTTACATTGCAAGCCAGAGCCATAAACATAATCTCCTTCTTCATAGCGGCGCTTGGTTTTCTCGCTGCACGATTGACAGAAGTCTTCGGAGTATATTTCTGGCATGATTTCCTTCTTTTTGCCAAACAGCATTGCTATTATTGCCCGACTCCTATTGTGTTTCCAATGCCTATTACCATGACTGACTGACCCTCAGATGTCCTGTCTTCAATAACTGAATAAACAGTGTTTGTCACCTTTTCAAACGCATCCGCTATTTCCTTGCGCATGATCGTGATTGCATCCTGCACGGACTGCTTGACGATGACTGCGTATAGGGGGATGTTAAAGCGGGTTGCCACTTCTTCTACTTGGTACTTTTCCACACCTATACCGCCGATAGCGGCGCCAATCCCTTCTGCCACGTCGCCAGTCTTTTCGCCTTCCAGCTTAAGCGCTGCATCTATCATAATAACTGTATCTATCTTGATCCCCATGTCGCCTACAAGACGGGTTATCGCTTCGCCTGGTCTTCCGACGGTTCCAGCAGGCCCTTCAGCTTTAAGAAGATATAGCTTTCTGCCCTTGTATTCATCCTCACTGTATATTGTTTCCTTTGCTGCATGCTTCTTTTCCTTTCCAACCATCATTTTACCGACAACCATAGGTCCTATTCCGTCGCCTATTGGCTGGCCGCGCTTGAACGCGCTTATGGCCTTTTGTAGTGCTTCAGCTTCTTCAAGCAGGAGAGGCATGACCATTTGAAGCTGGACAAGAACGAACATACTCGTAGTGCGCTTGCCCATTAGATAATAGTGCCTTACAACCTTGTAGATCAGGTTCAGAGCAGTTGCAGCCTCAAGAATGTTTTCTATCTTTGAAATTTCTTTGTCGCCTGCGCCATAACACAATTTCTTGATCTCTGCGCGGACCCTGTCGTCTCGAGTTCGCATGACATGATCCAGCTTGCGCATCAACCCAGTTGGGTCAAGGTCAACAGGTAGGATTGTAAAATATTCCAAGAACCTGTCAATTCCGACTGCTGGATCGCTTGATGTAGAAGATATCTTTATCGCAGTCTTGACGTAGTCGATCGCTTCCTTCCTTGCATTTTCCCTCATCGTTTTTAATTTGGCAAGCGATTTTGATATTTCTCCTAGAATTACACGCGATTGAAGCTTTTGGGCATACATCATGAAAAATGGGATTGTGGCAAGTGATATAATGTAAACCCACATCCATGGGCTGCTAGGATCTAACCCTTCTCCTCCAAACAAACCGTTAAGCTGAGATAGAAATGAGGAGAAGCCTAGCATTTGATTGCCTTTTTCCAAATCAAAAAAGTGTACAAGCTCAATTAAAGGTTGCGTTATATCGGTGCTGCAATAAAAACCTGCAATAACAACACAGGACCTAAGCACCGATCAGGAAAAAGAATGCATTAAAGCAAGCAGATTCTCATATGAAAGTGCACTACATATTGACTCCTCTAATAAGACAATGATTGCTACCTTTATCGTTTAATGCACACATATGTGTGATGTCCGCCAGAGCGTTAGATAATTTGGCAATACTTGGCAGTTAACCGAAAAATGGCATCGCCTAAGGGTTGTTTATGACCAAATGCCTGAACCAAAATATGTAGTAGCTATGGGAGCTTGCGCTATTACTGGAGGGTTGTACTTTGATTCATACAATGTTGTTCTGCCAGGAGTAGATAATATACTGTCAGCTGATGTTTATGTTACTGGTTGCCCTCCTCGCCCTGAAACACTAATCCAGGCAATAATGCTCTTGTAATAGAAGATAAAGCGAAGCACCTTGAAGAAAGTGTAGAAATTAGTTTCCTTTATGGCACATGCACTGGCATTTGACCCTCTCCAAGTCAAATGAGCAATCATGATCGGGCCCGCATACATTGCCTACTGGCCAATCGCCAGGACAGTCGCTGTGGCGATTACGCTTACAAAAGAATGTCAGCATCCTACTAGAATGGGCTTACAGAAGATTTAATGTTTTAGATCATAACTGAATGTTAAACAGCTGAGGTGCATAGATTGAGCCTTCGCGCACTCGCTTGACCCTTGCAACCGACAAATAATGGGGCCAGACTGTCACCATTACAGATCCTTCAGGGACGCCTTCAGGAACTTCGATAACTTCAATATCATTTTCATTCACTCCATATTCGCTCAGCCTCTCCTTTGTGAGCTGAATATGGCCTGCTGGCATACCACTACTATAGACATAAACCTTGCCGCTGTACTCGATTCTATCTGCCATCTCCAAGGGCAGGTTACAATTGTCTATCAAAAAAACGTATCTCAGTCAGAGCCTGCATCACCAAATATCAACTTCATTTCATCAAATGTAAGTTTTTTACCAGTGGTCATCTTTTTGACCGCCACTTCTTTCAAGGCGTTACGGCGCTCCTGGTACTCCTTGTCGCGCTTTGCGCGCTCTTGTATTGCTTCCTGCCGTGCAGCTCGCCTCTCTCCCACCTCCTTCTGCTTCTTGTGACGATATTCCGCGGCCTGCATGCGCGACTTTTTAAAAGCAATGGCGTTCAGTTGAGTCTCTATCATTTCCAGCTTGGCAGCAGCTTCTCTCACTGTATGAATTACCTGTCTACGCTCCTCATAAAGACCTTCCCGGAGGTTTATCAGGTTGTCGAGGCTTTCCTTTAGCTTGCCTATTTTGGTACCGTACTCCTCTTTTAGCTTAAAAATCCTTTTGACCTGATCCTTTAGCTGGTCATACTGTGTTGAAATAGTGCGATAATGATCTTCTTTCTTATGAATCATTTTCAGTGTATGCAGCTTAGTTGCAATTTCCTTGGACCGGGCAACAAGTTTGCGCTCTTCGTCCTTGGAAAGTTTCTTAGTCTGGATGTCTCTCTCTATCTGCTCAAGTGCTTTCTGAAGGTTGTGCATGTCGCTCCGCTCCTTTCTCAACTTAGCTGCTACA
>DASUUV010000018.1:0-7511 GCA_036373895.1 Nitrososphaera sp.
CCCCCCTCCTAAATGGTACTCGTAAAGCAAGGTGGCAACCGACATACTTTTATGCTACTTATTATAAGTTATCTATCTAATCTTTAATAGTCTGCAACGTCATAAGAGATAGCGTGCGATACAGAAGCAGAACCGACATTATATCACAAATTCTTGAGGCCGCACGTGGTGGAGCAACAAAAACTAAGATAATGTACAGAGCATTTCTGTCATATGCTCAATTAAAAGAATATCTCAATGTTCTCACTATCAATGGTCTACTTGACTTTAATTCATCAGAACAGATCTTTAGAACAACTGAAAAAGGGGACAAATTTCTAAAACTATACGGTCAGATCGGAGAAATCGCACCGTCAAGTTTAGACGAATCCATTCCAGCAAGAAGAAAATAAGAGAGAGACAGACACGAGAGACACACACATATACAAAAAAGAGAAGAAGACACACACGCTATGCCTGCTAATTCCTCTACTTACTTGAAAATATATTTCGGCAATTGTCTTAAGTGAAACCAGCGTTAACAGTACGACAATATATCTCATGTCTAGTTCCGTAAAGGCATCAATTGGAGGATAATAATCTATGAATTTCTCTTTGTCATGTTATCATCGTGTTAGTATTTTCTTAGTTTGGTTTTTCAATTTAGTTTAAAAAGATCTCATTTACTGTTGTTGCCTGAAATCGGTATCGACAGCCAGTGACCTAACTACTTCAGTCCAAGCAGCGCTGATGTTTGCCCTATTATAGCCACCACCACCAAGCGCAATTATCCTGCCATTGCTATGCTTGTGGGCCAATCTATGAATAGAGTCTGCAGCAAACATGTGCGCTCTTGAAGTATATTGCAAATGCGTTATTGGATCACCTGCAAGCCCATCTGCGCCACATTGCAGTATTATCAATTCCGGCTTTACATTATCGACAAAGTGTTCTATCTTGCCAAATGCTTCTATGAATTCGTCGTCGCCAGCACCCGGCTCAAGCGGTATGTTAAGCTTGGTGCTTGCCGCTGCACCTTTGCCTATCTCACTTGCTGATCCGGTGCCTGGATAGAGGTAGCGGCCATCTTCGTGAATGTCTGCAAAGAACAGGAGTGGGTCATCTTCAAATTCATAAAAGACTCCGTCTCCGTGGTGTGCGTCAATATCAATATACGCTATCCGCTTTATTCTATATTTTTCTCGTGCTGCCAAGATTGCAATACCGATGTCGTTGAATATGCAAAAACCACCGGCAGAGTCGCGTCTTGCATGATGCAAGCCACCAATGGGGTTGAAGGTATGATCCACTTTTCTCTTCTTGCTGTCTCTACCCGTCATTACCATGTCAAGTCCAGCCAGTGTAGATCCAACAACATAGAGTGAGGCTTCAAAAGCACCCTTGAATGCTGGTGTGTCACCCTTGTCGAGGAGCACACCACCACCGTGCCTTGACGCCACTTTTACCAATTCAACATATGCTGAGTCATGAAATAACACCGCATCCTGGTAACCTGCCATCACCGGCTCTTCCACTACGATATTGCCAATGCTTTCGCTTTGCAGCTTGTTCCAGAACGCGTCAAGTCTGTCGGTTCCAAATGGATGAGAGCCCCCAAACCCATATCTTGCTAGCGCCTCACCATAAAACACAGCTGTCTGGCACATCTTTTGTATGTCTCTGAGACAACAATGGAAGCAACTGCAAATAAATATTGTCAACAACCATTAAACAGTTGCTGCTGCATGTTCACTGGCATTGTCAAGGGCGTAGGCAAGGTTACGTCTGTCTCAAAGAGCAAGAGTGGGGCTGAGATCATCATACGAATCAGGCTCGGAAAGTTTGGTCGAGGTCTCAAGAAAGGCGACAGCGTATGCATAAATGGCGCTTGCCTCACAGCGACAAAGCTATCAAAAGGCGAAGCAGAGTTTGAGATGGTATCTGAAACTATCCGGCGAACAAACCTTGGCCAAACCAAACCCGGTGAAATGGTTAACATCGAGAGGTCGCTGAGAGTGGGGGATAGGCTCGAGGGACACTTTGTTTTAGGCCATGTGGATGGTACTGGAGTCATTGAGGATATTCAAAAGATGTCGTCTGAAACAACTATCTGGATAAAGCTAGATAAGTGGTTAACAAAATCACTAGTCCCAAAGGGCTCGATCGCAGTTGACGGCGTTAGCCTCACTCAAGTAGGCGTTGAGGGTGATCGTGTCTCTGTCTCACTCATACCTCACACCTTGAAGATGACGACGCTTGGCATGAAGCGTAGAGGTGACCGTGTTAACATTGAGACAGATATTCTCGGTAAATATGTCATGACCAACTTGCCAAAAGCCTAGAACTTAAAATAAAACATTTAATCTTGGCACGCATTACTTATCCTGTATATGCCTATAGTAACAATCTCAACATACAGCGGAAGAACTCAGACTGAAAAGGATCGATTGGCAGAGGCAATAACCGATGACATTATAAAAATATGGAAGGTGCAGAAAAAAGATGTCATTGTAGTCTTTCAGGAATCATCTCATGGGAACTGGTACGCATCAGGCGTTCGTTTATAGTTCCAGAGAGAGATAGAGGTAGATATAGTAGCTATTACCAGCAGCCTAATTTTACTCAGGACCAATCACTTTGCACTATTCATTTAGAACAACCATTGGTTCAATACTACCAAAAGCCTGGTAGTGTTCCCTTTACGGGTGTTCCTATCAGGTTGTTCTGACTTGGTTGGTGCGTGTAATAATTTTAACGGATACCACAGTTCACCATCGCTAACATACAACAAATCACCTTCAATCCTGTAGTCAAGGACTACTGACTTGCAGGCATGAGAATCTAGTTCTTCTGCCATAAGCATGCGCTTACAGTTCTTGCACCTGAAGATGTTCGCCATGTGAGTTATTTCACTGCCTCAAAGCTTTGGCTCTTGTCTTCATCGGTCTTTACTACCGCTGCAAGATTCTCTGCAAGTCTTTTGTTGTCCGCCTCTAGTTCCTCTATTTTGTCCTCATAACTCTTATCCCGTACTATCCCGATTAGTGCTCCATAACATCTTGCCCTAGTGAAAAAGTCAAAGAGCCATAGAACATGCTTCGGTTTATAATTCTCGTCATCGCTGTAGCAGAAGTCATCGCGCTGGAAAGCGCGTATGTTAGTGTATAGCTGTTGCGCCAGCTTTTTGCCTTCTTTACCGAATTTGCGATAATCTATGGAAATGTAGCCCCACTGCAAATTACTAATGAATAGTTCTACTTGGTCTTTGAGTTCCCGCCATTCAATTTCTTCGGCGGATGACATGAACTTCATTTACTACTAATGTCACTCTTTTCGCTTTCACGCAGGTATTTTTTAATCAGCTCTTCAATGACATCATTTTTCTTCCTGCCACCATGCTCCTGAATGACTTTAATGCTGAATTTCTTCCAGAGGTCTTCTGGCATGTCTATGGTAGTCTTGACCTTTCTGTCAGTCATGCTAAACACTTAACCTTGTACACTTATTAGTTTATCCCCTTCTATACAGTTACATTTATAAGTATAAGTGTATAACCTTATAGAAGGGAATAAAGCGATGAAACAAAAACCCTTTGTGCATGATTCGGAAGCTCGGATGACGAGAGGTCTTGCATTGTTGAAAAACAATGGCAAGAGCATTATAGAGAATGCGGATGGCTCATTCGCTATCCCATCTCAGACGAGTGACAAGACTTATGAGGTTAGATTATTGGGTGATAGGTATGTCTGCACCTGTCCTGATTTTGAGTATCGTCAAATTGATGCCTGTAAACACATTCATGCCGTCAAGCTATGGATTGCTGTTAGGACTCAATTACAAAATGAGCCAAAGCCCAAAGTGTTTGCCCCTGATGCTATGCTATCCCCTGCACTCGTTGCGGTTCTATCCGTGTGATTAGATATGGCATTGCTGGTGTTCAGAATGTAAAACAAGTTTACTTCTGCAAAGACTGTAAGAAAAAGTTCCGCGAGCCTTCACTGTTGAATAGCGCAAAGTTTAGTCCTGAATTAGTGACGCTCACTTTGGACTTGTATTTTTCGGGATTGTCTCTTAGAAAGATAGTAAGGACTGTCAATGACCACTTTAATCTAAAGATAGACACGACTACGATATTCAACTGGATTCAGCGATACATTCCTATGGTATCCGAATATGTCAACTCTCTTGCTCCACAGGTATCAAGGACATGGCATGCTGATGAGCTATTTGTTAAGGTGAAAGGTGGCACACACAAGGGCAATCATGGGATTGGTATGGTCTGGAACATCATGGATAGAGAGACACGCTTTCTGATTGTATCCAAGCTAACCCTGAATAGAGGCATTGACGATACCATAGCAGCGTTCAAAGAGGCTGCGGTAAATGCTCATGGAATTACGCCTGAGAAGGTGTTTACGGATTCGCTTAGACACTACAATTCTGGCATAGCCAAGAACTTTCCAGATGCAGAGCGTATAACAAATTGCGGGATAATGAAAGCATACGCTAACAATAACAGAGTTGAGAGATTGAACGGAACGCTACGAGAAAGAACAAAAGTGTCTAGAGGATGGAAGACTGGCAAAACACCAATTGCAGAGGGTCAAAGGATTCACTACAACTTTGTAAAGCCCCACATGGGACTAGACGGAAAGACACCCGCAGAAGCAAGTGGGATAGGGATAGAAGACAGTGAGAATAAGTGGATGGCACTACTCAGAAATGCCAAGCATTGAGTTCTTCTTTTTATATTACTTTAGCCGATTCAATTACTAGGATGTTATCTCCCAAAGAACTACGAGAACGAAATAAAGACGACCTAGACACAATTAAGAGGTCTCGAGTTAATTTCAAATTTCCGTATTTCTGTGCGAAGTCAATAGCTGCTTTTTCAAGTGCGTTCATTGCAGCAGTATTGTTTGCAATTTCTGGTACTAACATTAGTGCGTCATTCAGTATCTGAAGTTGTTTCCTTTCCAAGAAACCCCCAACCCAAAGACCTTCTGCATGGTCGTATAGATTCTGCAATACAATACATAGATTTGACATACCATCCGCAAGTTTCTTGATTTGGGGGTGATCGATGTCAGCTGCAATAGACTCTAATTCATGTTCAACATCGAGAAGTATTTTCTTCTTATTTGCAATGTTATTTTGCTGTTCCCTTATCGCCTCTAAAATTTCGTCCTGTTCTTCTTCTCCTGAAGACATTGACCTAGCTAGCTTTATTTTCAGATTTTAAACATTGCTCTATAAACTGAAAAACCAAGAGTCCTTCATTTAATTCGCTGGTCTTTCAGCCCCACAATTACGGCATGAACCCATTACGTATTGGATCTCCTTGCCGCAATTTCGACAGTCTTCGAATTTGAGCCAATCTTCGATTTCTAGACTTGTTGATGTTGCCATCATAGCTTTTCTCCTTCGATGTCATGGTATTTATCAGTCTGCATGTATAAGTATCGAAGAAAAAGCTCTCAGATTTATCACCAACCAAGTCAGAACAACCTGATAGGAACACCCGTAAAGGGAACACTACCAAAAGCCTGGTAATAACCAGAATTTTAGTAATCTTTTAATAAGATTGAGCGACAAAACTAATAGTTGTCTCTTGCCGAAGCAATAGCAGCTCTCAAGGCTGGCAGGTTTGTACTCGTTCATGACGACAAAGCGCGTGAGAACGAGATTGATATGGTAATCGCTGCGGAGCATATCAAGCCGTACCACATTGCAACGATGAGAAAAGACGCTGGGGGACTTGTGTGCCTTGCAATCGCAAACGAGATTACAAGCAAGCTGGGACTAGTCTATATGCATGACATCATAGCAGATATGGGCAAGGTAAACCCTGTATTTTCAAAATTGACAGAGGGCAGAACAAATTACGGGGATAAGCCGTCATTTTCAATAGCGGTCAACCATCGCTCGACCTACACCGGCATCACCGATCAGGACAGGGCACTTACCATATTCAAGATGGCAGAAGTATGCAAGAACATTGACAATGGCGGCGTAGAACAATTTGCCAGGAACTTTCGTGCACCCGGCCATGTGCCGATACTTATAGCATCAAAGCACCTACTACACGACAGGATGGGTCACACTGAGCTATGCGTTTATCTGACACAGCTTGCAGACCTTATACCGGCAGTAGCCATTTGTGAGATGATGGATTCAATGACACATAGGTCGCTCTCAATTGACGCTGGGCAAAAATATGCCGCAAGATTTGGTATCCCTTTAATTGATGCAAGCGAACTCAAAGCTAATGCCAGGATGGCATAACCAACAATTGATTTATCTTGCAATAGTAGTTTCCGAGTTCAATAGCGAGATAACATTCAAGATGCTAGAAGGAGCAAGAGATCATGCAGCCAATGTAAGCGCTGAGGTAAGCTATATCTTGTATGTGCCTGGCACCTTTGATATGCCACTTGCAGTTGAGCGATTGTTGAGAAAGAAAAATGTTGACGCCGTAGTCACGCTTGGCGCTGTGATAAAAGGGGACACTCGGCACGATGACATCATAGCTGAAAATGCGGCACGACTGATAGCTGATCTATCGCTAAAGTATGGCAAGCCGGTGACACTTGGCGTAGCGGGGCCTGGAATGACGATCGAGCAAGCAAGAGCGCGAGCAAACCTTGTGCCCACTAGAGCAGTCAACGCGGCCGTAAACATGGTTTTGCGGTTGAGAAAGCTACAAAAGGCAGCCGGCGGAGGAATTGTTATAATAAATGATACAGCTGACAATAATTAGGATTGAAGGATACGGCCAATGGACTCTCACCCTTGGAAGTGACAGGGAAGCACAGCTTCAGATGCTGCAAGCAAGGATCTATCATGATGTACAAAGACTATTCTCAGAAAGAGATAGCATCGTTTTCTTCAACAGGTTCGATGAATATTTCGCAATAACAAATGGCCTTGATGCTGATGATCATCTGCACATACAGCATGAGCTTACAAAGCTGTATGACAACATGTTAATGTCGATGACAATTGGCGCTGGCAAGACTGCATTTGAAGCAAACCTGAACGCCTACCGCACAAGAAAAGAGGGGAGGAGGATGCTTGATGGCAACGCTAGAATATTTGGCAGTGTGCACCCTCAGGCAGACGTAGCCCAAATAATGCATATCGATATTGATAGCTCCGCAAAAGTTGGTAATAGGCTATCGCCTTATGAACTGACAGTACTCGTCATGAAAATCTATAGCAGGCTTGCAGAAGAGTTCCTGAAGCACAACTCGCTTGCGTTCTTTCTTGGCGGCGACAATATCATGGTAATTTCTAATGGCATGACAAAAGAGCGGGTTGACGAAGTGCTAAAGAGGGTGACGGCTGGCAATGATATCAAGCTCAACTGCGGTATAGGGATTGGCAAGACAGGCAGAAGAGCAGCAGAAGCCGCGACAAAGGCACTTGACACAATTAGAGACCTGCGCGAGGAAGGAAAAATCCAAACAATATATGAAATACAATGTCCCTAGCAATAACAAACGCCAGCCTTCTTTTGGGCAGAGAGCTTG
>DASUUV010000019.1:0-9293 GCA_036373895.1 Nitrososphaera sp.
AATAAAGGCTGCCGCATTTTAATAAAGTGGACAATATTTTTTGCAGCCTTGTCTAAATTGGATTAATGGATCATCGTGTTGTTATGATGGAACAATGGCAAAAACAATGGATCTTAAAGCTGATGGGCTCTTACAATGGCAACAGATTATTGGCAGCAAAAAGAATGTCTGAAATTTCTAAAAAAGGAATACGAGAATGTTGGCAACTACTAGATGAAGCTGTACCAATGAGTACTGTGGAACGAATAAGATATTGTTCGCTTGGAATAATGGATTGATGTAATTGGTGGTTTTATGCAAAAAACAAAATCCTAGTCTCTGAAAATATTGCCAGACTATTCTCCACTTAAAATCGATATGCAGGTGGATATGAAATACAAACATAGCTTAGAGTTGCAAGCGATAGTTGGCTAGATCTGTTAGTTTAACCCCCTTAGGACAGAAATATTGCAAATAGTAATATTGTAATCTGATATCTTAATGCTAAAATATGTTATGGTGCTTATAAATCAAATGGAATCGCCGCCGGTAGCAAGCAAACTTGGTCAAGAAGAAATAATTTACCTTGACTGGAACAATGCCTTTGATATTCTAGAAAAAGCATACAGGTCAGGCCTATTTGTTTTGATTATTGGTCCAAAGGGCACTGGCAAGACTACCCTTGTAAGGAGATTTGCTTCAGAAATGAAAAAGGAACTTGATTCTGTGAACTTTTCACTTCGCACGAGAGAGTCGCATCTAGTGGGATCGAGAACTCTCAACAAGGGCGAAATAAACTTTGTCGAAGGCGTGCTGGTAAAGTCTATGCGCAATGGCACCCTATTGTATCTTGATGAGCTAAATGCGGCAGAAGCAGACGTGCTGCTGAGACTTGATGAAGCGCTAGACGACAGGCGACAGCTTGTGCTAAAAGAAGCCGAGGGCCAGGTTGTCAAAGCAGCAGATGACTGGTTTGTAATAGCCACGATTAATCCATTATCGCACGTTGGCACAAAAGAGTTACCACCCCAGCTCCTAAGCAGGTTTCCTGTGAGGATGAGGCTTGACTACCCGCCGGAAGATATCGAGCTTGACATTGTTAACCGCCATGTGAAAATTGACGATTCAAAGATCAGGGATATCAAGCACGCAATCCAGCTTGCCAAGAACCTGCGGGAGGCGGCTGCAGTTGAAGAATTGTATTACAGCCCATCGATACGCGAGACAATAGCATTTGCCAAGATGCTCAACACTGGACTTTCTGGCAGGCAGACCGCCGAAGTTGTATATGCAAACACATACGACCAATGGGGGCAAGTCGAGTATCAGAAAGTGATGGACATGATAACGTCGATCTTTGGCGACAGCTAATGGTCAAGATCGCAAGCCCTGTAATGCGAAATGATGTTTTGCTCGACATTGCTACTTTTCTTGCCAGAAGATGGTCTGGCAACGATAAGATAGTGATAATTCTTATGCCAGACAAACCTCCAACTGCCAAGCTGGACAAGAATCAGATCATTCTTTCTCTTCTCAACTATTATCCTGGCACCGACTTTCAGAAATATAGGCAGTGGCGTGTAGCGCTCTGGTTTGAATCAATGAGAATGAAACACTCTTCTAAGGTGCTGAGCAATGAGCATGCCTTTGGGTTTTTGCTCAATACACTTGAAACAAAGAGAATCGAGATCCTTGGCTTGAGAGAATGGGAAGGAATGGCCAATGAGCTGATGTTCAACGAGGGTATTTCGTGGATGTCGCGCCAGCTTTTGAATTCGATTTACGGCCGCTACAAAATAGCGGAGGCATTTTCTCAATATTTTCTTACAGGTTATGTGAAAGGTGAGCTATTTGGTGGCGAATTTGATAAGGTGAAAAGGGCAGCTGATTATGCAAATGAAATAGTAAAGGAAGCCATAGACAACAACTACGGCACCCCCTGGATTGAGCAGCACATCCCAAAACTGATCAAGATACTCGAGCTTGACCCTTTGGTTTCGATCCCGATATTATCTCCGAGGACAAGGGTCGGTGCGTCACTTAACCAGAGCGACATGCTCAAGCAGGTGGAAAAGGTAGTGCAGATGCGACACAAGAAAGATGACGTGCAGAAAAAGACTAAAGATGTCTATGAAGGTCGCGATGTGCTTCAAGAATTCCAGACTCTTATCACGGAGAGCAAAAAGACAGAGAGCAAGGGATATGAATCATTGGAGAACTTTGGTCTAAGCGTGCCAGACAAGATGGACGTTGACGAGACACAGATCTATGACATTGACCTAATACAGAAGGTCAAGGCGGCATTTAGGGACTGGAAAACAGGATGGATCGAGCAGCACGATGAATCTGGCGACGAGTTTGATGTGGAAACCTATGTTGAGGCGCTGCCCAAGACCTTCCTCGCTGACTTCAAGCTCTCAATCAAGACTAAGGTTGTAATATTGCTTGATCACTCTAGCAGTATAGCTGATGTAGAGTTAGAATACAAGCAGGCGACAATCGCACTCTGTGAAGCGCTACACTATCTTGGAATCAAGTTTGCTGTCTATGCGTTTAGCACAGACAAGCAGCAAGTAAAGTGCTGGGTCATCAAGCCGCCCAACATCAAGTGGTCGGTGGTGAGCGCTAGGCGTCTTGTTCAAATAAGAGCAAGTGGCGGCACACCCTTGGCAGAAGTCTACGGTCTGCTCATGCCTATACTCAAGTCGTTCAAGCCAGACATCTTTGTCACCTTGACAGATGGCGAACCGTCAGACTTTGACGCAGTAAGACAGATGGTGCTCTCGTACAGGAAAATGGCCATCCATATGATGGCGATAGGGGTTGGCCGCAACCTCCGTGACTCTGTCGGCATAGGACACAATTTAAAGTACCTCGACTACGAAAAGGCAATCTCTGTCAGCCGGTTACAAGATATTCCAAAGAAAGTGATCAAGCTGCTGCGCAGTAGTTAGATGACTAGATTGGGATTTTCCTTCTTGACCTTTTCCCAGTCACTCAGGAAAGCGGAAAGTCCCTTGTCTGTCAGTGGATGGGAAATCATTTTGTCGAGTATGTCGGGTGGAAGTGTCACAACCTGCGCGCCAATCTTGCCGGCTTCGGTGACATGTAGAGGGTGTCGGATGCTTGCAACAAGCACATCTGTGTTAAACTGGTAATTCTTGAGTATCTGCACTATTTCACTGATGATTGTCATGCCCTCATGCCCTGAATCATCAAGTCTACCAATAAATGGACTGACATAGGCAGCACCGGCTTTGGCAGCAAGGATCGCTTGGTTTGCTGAAAATATGAGCGTGACATTTGTCTGGATTCCTTCCTCTTTTAATTTCTTGACAACCTTCAATCCGTCTGGGATCATGGGAATCTTGACCACGACGTTCTGTCCGTATTTTTTGAGCCCGTGGGCCTCATTGACCATTTCCTCCATTGTAGTTCCGATGACTTCCAGGCTCACCGGTCCCTTGACTATCTTGACTATCTCGCGCATGATCTCGGCGGGGTTGCCCTTCTCCTTTGAAAGCAGTGTCGGGTTTGTGGTGATCCCATCTACCAAGCCCATATCGCTGTACTTTTTGATCGATTCAATATTTGCAGTATCGAGAAAGATCTTCATGTTATTTTCTGCTCCTGCTTCTTGCTTCAAGCACCGCCTTTACTATTTCAGTTGCAGTCAGACCATACTGCTCCAAGAGCATATCGATTTCCTCATCACGTGCAGACTCGCCAAATGTGTCGTGGATTCCAACACGCTTGATGGGTACAGGATAGGTTTCGCCAATAACTTCAGACACTACGCCTCCAAGGCCTCCAATGACATTGTGCTCCTCGGCTGTAGCTATGACACCCGTCTCCTTCGCGCATCTAACTATTAAGTTATTATCAATAGGTTTTATTGAGAACATGTCGACTACCCTGCAGGAAATACCTTTTCTCTTGAGCTCTTTTGCTGCTTCAAGTGCCCTGCTCACCATAAGGCCGCATCCAATTATTGTGGCATCAGACCCGTCCTCAAGAACGTTGCCTCTTCCAAGCTCAAACGCCGTTGATTGGTCTGCATAGATTATATCAGACGAGGGCCTTGCAAGACGCATATAAAAGGGACCAGCGGTAGATGCTACCATCCTGATAAGGTATTTGACAGCAACTGCGTCAGCCGGTACGAGGACCCTCATATTAGGGATTGCTCTCATCTCTGCAACGTCTTCTATCTGCTGATGAGAAGCTCCATCTGGTCCCACCGTAAGCCCTGCGTGAGAAACAACTAGCTTGACATTGAGGTAGGGGTAGCATATGGTGTTGCGGATCTGGTCAATACACCTCCCAGGGATGAATGCAGCATAAGTACTCGCAAATGCAATCTTGCCAGCTATTGCCAGACCGGCCGCCACTGAGACAATGTTGGCCTCTGCGATTCCGACGTTGAACATTCTCTCAGGATACTTGTCGCCAAACTTTTTCGTCTTAAGAGACTCAGTTGTGTCGCCTCCAACACACACAATGCGAGGGTCATCTCTTCCAAGCTCCACAAGAGTATCGCCGTAGGCTCCTCTCATATCTGCGGTTCTTTTTTCGCTACCTAATAGCATGTAGCTCTTCCTCTATCCTAAGCTCATTTGCATAGGGAATCAATATATGTTTACGGGCTTTCATCCAGTCCGCCCTTATGTTAAGCTGGGTCGCGTGGTTAAGAAGCCTTCTCTCAAGTGCCACTTCAGCCTTGTGTCTCAGCTGGATGACTGCGCCGTGAATGTCTCCGCCGCCATACACAGCAGCACCAGCAACAAATATTCTTGCACCAGCATCGTATGTCTGCTGTAGCGTCGTCGCATCGATGCCTCCATCAGCCTCGATATATCCCCTAAAGCCATTCTGTCTTAGTTGCTTGTTAAGTACTATCATCTTGTCCAATACTTCCGGCATGAACTTTTGGCCTGCAGAGCCGGGGTTAACCGACATAACAATGACAACATCAAGGTTATGCAAGCGGTGGTAGAGCCACTTTGGCACATCTGTGCCCGGATTAATTGCAATGCCAGGGCTGATCCCATTGTCGATCAGTCTTTCCTGAATTTCTCTAAACTCATTTTCGGTGCATGCCTCTGCATGCACTGTAATGATATCACATCTTGCATCGATGTAATCCTGTATGTTCTCTAGTGGGTTTTCTATCATCAAGTGAGTATCAAACGGCAGACTGGTTAGCCGCCTTAGCTTTTTGATAGTATCAGCAAAGAATGTAGTATTTGGAACAAATCGGCCGTCCATCACATCTAAATGGATCATATCGACTCCTTCGCGCTCGACCTTCCTTATTTTATCCTCATAGTTCTCACGCTCGCCTGCTATTATTGATGGCGCGATGAGGCACTCGCTCTCCAGCTCTTCCAGCAGCACTTCAGTTTGTCTCTTGGGCGGTGCTTTTCCGTGCCACTGGGGGTTGTTTGCCATGTGACGTATACCGTTTCCTTTGACCGTATTGGCAATTATCATCACAGGCTTGTCATGCACCTGTCCAGCCTTGTTGATAGCGTCCACTATTTGTTCGACCCTGTGACCGTCTACCTCAAAGACCTCCCAGTTAAATGCAGCCCACTTGTCCTTTATAGGATCAAGTGGCATAATGTCTTCAGTAAAGCCGTCCTGCTGGATGCGGTTACGATCCAAAATAGTGACTATGTTATCTAGCTTGAATTTGCCGGCAGTCATAGAAGCCTCCCATATCTGACCCTCATTTGACTCACCATCCCCAATCAATACAAATACTCTATTCTTCTTGCCATCTAGTTTTTTTGCAAGTGCAATGCCGACGCCAACTGAAAGCCCAATCCCTTCTGAACCTCCTGAGTATTCAATGCCTGGCACGCTATGGTGCTTTTGATGCTCTGAGTACCTTACTGGGTGCCCTTGAAGGCGCGAACCAAGCTGGCGAAGTGTTCTGAGCTCTTCAGACTGAAAGTAGCCTGCAACTGCAAGTGCCGAGTAGAAGCCGGGTGCCGAATGCGCCTTTGAATTAATGAAATAATCGCGCTCACTCCAGTCTGGGTTTGATGGGTCGTGCCTCATCCTTCTGAAATATAGGGTACCCATTATTTCCGCAGCAGAGAAGGAGGCGCCGGGGTGGCCGGAACCAGCCTCAGTGATGCCTTGAATTGCCCACATGCGCGTATCCCGGATCTTCCTCTTGAGATCAAGATAACGCATGTTAAAGCCCATACTGATTCCCCCATGTAAACAACAATATATGAAAAAGCTCATGACAGGAAAATAAAAAGATATAGCTCAGCAATACACCTCTCCACTTAAGATTTAAAAGTCCGACAATGCAGTTTTATATACATCGTGTCGTCATTGTCGTCATCTTTCAAACGACCTCTCCTTATTTATGACGACAAGTGCTATTCTTGCGCGAAGTTCGCCAAAATGGCTAGTATGCTTTCTCGCGGCTGGATAAGGGCAGCCGGTCACTACTATTCGCAGGTAGCCAAGGAAACCAAGGGAATGATCTTTCCTATTGACTATGATGCAACTAAAATGTTCTGGCTTATCAACAGGAGCGGCGCTCACGGCGCACGATCGGGCCTGCTGCCATTGGCAAAGGAAATTCTCGTAGGCATTTTCAGAGGAAGCGGAAAGGTTAACGATATTGATGCAGCATGCGAATATGACAAGACCAACAATATGTCGTGCTATACACTCACGGATGTGTTAAAGAGGATTGCTGGCACACTCCGCAAGGGAACGACATTCAGGTTTAACACATAGCAGTTGCTATTGCCCATTACAAACGCAGAAAATGTGTTTGAGAGCAATAACTATATCGTCGTCTATGTGACATCGGCATAGAAGCGGTTTCTCTCTGTTGTTGTAATGAGTAGGAAGCAGCAGAGAGAATGCAGGCATATTCTGATCCCTAAGATAATAATCCTCTGAATCACTTCTGCCCGACAAATGTGAAAGCTAATTTGGCAGAGCACCGGCAGCTCAAGTGCCATAAGACAACTTTGCATCACCGCCTTATGTTATTTATGCGATTATAAACTTAAAATAAAGTCAATACTGAACTCTAGTATGTCGTGGTACAGGTCAAAGTCGAGAAGGCTAAGATAGATCAAAAGCAGACTCCGCTTCTGGTGATAGGTGTATTTGAAGGCGAGCAGGACTTTCCACATTCAAAGGAGTTAGACTCAGCAGTCTCTTCTTCAATCAGAGAAACGCTGGAGAACAAAGAGTTCCGTGGGACATTTGGCTCCTCGATTGTAGTTTATACTTTGGGCAAGGGGCCAATGAAAAAGATAATGCTACTTGGTCTTGGCAAGCGGGAAAAATTCACGGATGAAAGTGCGCGGATCTGTGCGGGCAAGGCAACGCGGAAGGCCCGAGAGCTGGGAATAAAGGAATTTTCAATGCTACAGTTCTCAAACCTTGACGAAGGGCTTGTAGAGGCCATGACAGAGGGAATAGCTCTTGCATTATACTCATTTGACAAGTACAAGGAGGCCAAGGAGCCGGCCACAAAAATTGAAGAAGTCGCAATATTGATCAATTCTGATTCTCTAAGATTTCAATCGGTTGCTGAGAAGGCAAACCTTATAGTCGAAGCGGTAAACTTTGCACGAGACATTGGCAACCTGCCGCCAAACGACTGCCCACCGGCCCTTCTGGCAAGTATCGCGGTTTCACTAGCGCAAGACTACGGCATTAAGGTACGAGTAATGGATCGCTATGAGCTTGAAAACATGGGGATGGGTGGTATTGTGGCGGTGGGCAAGGGAAGCAATAATCCTCCCAAGCTCATAGTCCTTGAATACACTGGCGCAAGCGACCCTCAGCAAAAGCCATATCTGCTGGTAGGCAAGGCGGTGACTTTTGACACTGGCGGCATTTCTATAAAACCTGGCGAAAAAATGGATGAAATGAAATTTGATAAATGTGGTGGCTGCACGGTTCTAGCGGTTATACGGGCAGTTGCTTCGATGAAGTTGGCAGTCAATGTTGTAGGCATTGTCCCATCCGTTGAAAATATGCCGTCTGCTACTTCGTACAGACCAGGCGATATCATCAGAATGTACAACGGCAAGTCAGTAGAAGTGCTCAACACGGATGCCGAGGGCCGCATGATACTTGCCGACGCCCTAGCATATGGAATCGCCACACACAGTCCAAAGGCTGTAATTGATTTAGCTACGCTTACTGGTGCTGCTGTAATTGCACTTGGATCCAATGTAGCCGCGGTGGTAGGCAGCAACAAACAGTTGGTAGACAGGCTGCGCAGGCTATCTGATAAGACCGGAGAAAAGATGTGGGAGCTTCCGCTGTACGATGAATATCACGAGCAGATCAAGAGCACCTATGCAGATATCAAGAATATTGGAGGCAGGCCTGGTGGAGCGATCACTGCTGCAGCATTCCTATCTAACTTCGTTAATGATGTTCCTTGGGTGCATATTGATATTGCTGGCACTGCATGGATGCAAGAAGGAACGCATGAGAAAAGTTACAACCATAGAGGAGCTAGCGGCTTTGGAGTAAGAACGCTTGTCAAATTGCTGTTGGAAGACGAAAAACAGCTGCCAACATGATGGAGAATATATGCCGCTGTTCCAGCTGAGCGCACTTGTGCGAGCCCTCGAAGAGCAGGGCTTTAGTTGCAGAATAGGCAGCATGGAGCTGGATGTGCATCCTACGAAAAGACCGTACTTTGAGCGATGGCTTTCAAACAGGGACGGCTTTATCCGGATAATGAGCGGCAGCATAGACTTCGTCGGCATAGAAGAAGTGATGCGCATGGGACCGTTCTATGATGTCTATTGCCTTGTAGAAAATGACTTTATTGTAGATACCGACGACAATGCCCACAAGTTGCTCGACGCCGCGCCGTACTACACACTATCCGACGGTAAGGTGATAAACATGGGATGGAGTGGCGGCGTGATCGCAAACATGCTGGCAAAAGATGCGGTATTGTCAAAAGACTTTGCAAGAAACATAATGAAGGAGGAATTGAAAAGGATAATGATAAAAGCAGCAAACTATTGCTGCGTCATAGAAACGCAGGCATGGGAGCCGGCCGGCCTTGCATCAGCCTTCCCGGCAATAGATCTGATAGGCTATAATGTCAGGCAATTAGTCAAGAGAATACACCTTGGAGACTATGCTGAAAAGTAGTGGAAAAAGATGCCAGCACTGCTGCTTCCCGACCGCTCTCGCAGATCAGTAACACAGCAGCGACAGCAGGTTTGACTTCCGGGTTCGGAATGGGACCGGGTCGCACCCTGCCGCTATGACCGGCTTATCCTAATATTTGCCAAAGG
>DASUUV010000020.1:0-11821 GCA_036373895.1 Nitrososphaera sp.
AAGTGCAGTAGCAAATACCGCAGTCTCACTTGTGCTACATGAATATCTAGCAAAGTACCCGACGCCGGAAGAAGCAGCCAAACATGCGTCAGAAGCACACGTGATGTTGCGCCATTTTGAAGAAGCCGTAAGGAAGATCAAAACACAGAGAGAAGGCAAGCCTACAGAAAAGGCAGTTCCATACTACCGTTAAGTCAGCCAACACATCTCTTTTTTCTTCTTTCTCTTTTTTTGTTGTACATTTCTAAAAATTTATTTCCAACATACACACAGAAAGAACTCTCTTGCCAGGGGGCAAATGTTTTTAAGTTATTGGTTTTATGATACACGTAACTAAAAGAAATTGGTTGAAAATTCCCAAATCCAACTCGTAGAAAAACCAACAACAGTTAATCTAAATCGCTTTGTTAAGCCCATTGACATTAACAAACTGGTTGCACAGTATGGCACACCACTTTATCTGATTGACGAGGATACACTTCATGCAAAATCAAAAGAGCTGCACAAGGCATATTCAAAGTTCAAGGGTCAGGTCAAAGTAGCGTACTCGATCAAGGCCAACTTTACACCTGCGGTAGTCAAAGCGTTCATGAAGGACGGCATAGCATTTGACCTGACATCTCTTGGCGAGCTCTACTTCATCAAGCAGTGCAAGGCAGACCCGGAGAATGTAATCTATACAAGTGTCACAGAAGAGCTAGAAGAGTACATCGAAGTGCTACAAAGCGGCGTTAGAAGGATTGTTGTCAGTTCTTTTAATGGGATGACAAACTTATCCAAGGCTGCAAACAAGGTAGGAGGAGGAGCAGCACCACTGACAATGATACGTGTGAACCCGGAAGTGGGCGTCAAGGCCGAAGTTCGCGCTTCATATAGAAACAGCAAGTTTGGAGTGCCATTCAACGGCGGAACTATAGACAGCGCAGCTAAGATGATCAAGCATTTGATGGGAAGCGACCACTTGAAGTTCGAAGGCTTTCATTTTCACCTAGGATCTCAAATCACTGACTTTTCATGCTATACCCATGCGCTGGACAAAATGGACGCATTCATAATCAAAATGAAGAAAGAAAACCCTGCTTTCCAGGTCAATACATTTGACATTGGTGGCGGAACGCCAATATTCTACAATGACCCTGTGCCAACTCCAGCGCAGATGGCTGAAAACCACATCAGCAAGCTGAATCAGCTAGCAGAAACGCATGGTACATCTACTCTCATGATCGAAAGCGGCCGCTTCCTAGTGGCAGAATCGTCAATCCTTGTTTCAAGGATAGTGAATACCAAAGAATATAACGAGCACAAGATAGTGATTGTGGACGCAGGCTACCATATCCTACTTGATGCTGCACTATTAAAGCAAGAATACCCACAAGAAGTAGTGCCAGTAGTATCAGACAGCAAAGATAAGACGACTGCACTTGCTACTGTAAAGAATACTCATCTGGCAGGAAGACTCTGCGATACATACGACGTTTTCCCGCTTTCAAAAGTGTCCAACCTAAGCGAGTCGGAAGTTGGACGGTATGTATCGTTCTACAATGTAGGCGCATACTCTGTAGTATTCAACATGCCATTCCACTGTCAGACTAAGCCTCCCATAGTAATGAAGGATAGCGACGGCAAGTTCAGGCTGGTAAGGAAGGGGACAACATACGATCAGTTGTTCCGAGAAGAAGGCGGAGAGCTAGAGTAATGATAGTTTCCACTGCCGCAAATATTTTTCGCTGGCGGGAATATTTTTTATATCAACAATTGCAATGAGTGCAAGTGAGTGATACCAAGAAAAAGACTCGCGCACATGTATTTATCAGAGGCAAGGTGCAGGGGGTTTATTTCAGGCAAAATACAAGACAAGTAGCGACTAAACATAGAGTCACCGGCTGGGTATGCAACTTGCTGGATGGTCGTGTAGAAGCAGTCTTTGAAGGCGATAAGAGCGATGTCAGCGAAGTAATAGAGTGGTGTCACATTGGCCCGCCAAACTCCAGAGTGGATGACGTTGATGTAAGATTTGAGAAGTATACGGGCGAGTTTGCTAGCTTTGCTATCAACAACAACAACAATTAATTACTGAATTTTCTGGTATGCTTCGGCAATCCGCTTCTTTGCACGCTCTGCGTCCTCGAAAGTCACGACCATGAGAGACACAGGGGGTGTGCCTCTGCCATACCTTATCGACAGCATCAATGAGCCGCCAGCAGTTGGCTCTATGTCAAGAAATGTTCTGAAGTTCATGGTCTTGGAATACACTATCCTGTGAGGTCTTATCTCTTCTATCACATTGCTGCCAAGTGATATCACAAATTTTCGTAAGTCGACCATTATTGGTCTAACTGGCTCTTTTAACTTTTCCAAGTGGTTTTCAAATGTAATGCGGCCAGGCCTAGTACCAAACATCAGATAATGATTGTAATGTCACATGTCCTTTATAATATTGTTATTATTATTATATCCTGATCTTGATACCATTTCTCTTTAGGTATTTCTTTACCTTGTCGACCGTTGACTTTTCGTAGTGGAATATCGATGCGGCCAGCGCGGCGTCAACATCTGTCTTTTCAAACACGTCGAGCATGTGGCGGGCCTTTCCGCAGCCGCCAGAGGCAATTACAGGCACAGGCACTGATTTGCATATAGACTTTGTCAGCTCGATGTCATAGCCATTCTCAGTGCCGTCAGCATCAATGCTTGTCAGTAATATTTCGCCGGCCCCGCGCTGCTCAACTTCTTTGGCCCACTTGATGGCATCAAGTCCTGTTCCTTCTTTGCCGCCATAGATCCTGACCTCAAACCAAAATTTCCTTCCATCCTTATCCTTGAATATAGTCTTGTTGTCTTTTTCAACATTGTAATTTCTCTTTGCATCTATTGCTACTACAATGCACTGCTTGCCAAAGATCGACATCAGCTCCGATATCAATTCAGGGCTCTTGACTGCGGCAGTGTTGATCGAGACCTTGTCTGCGCCAGAAAGCAGTATGTCGCGTGCGTCTTCGAGCTTTTTGATGCCGCCACCAACTGTGAACGGTATGTCGATGACTCCTGCTACCTTTCTCACGATGCTTGCTATTGTGTCCCTTCCCTGCTGTGACGCTGTGATGTCAAGGAATACTAGCTCGTCAGCTCCTTGCTCGCGATATTTTTTGCCAAGCTCGACTGGATCACCGGCATCCTTGACCTCTGTAAAATGCACTCCCTTGACGACTCTGCCATTGTCGACGTCAAGACAAGGGATTATTCTTTTTGCAAGTGTCATTATGCTACTGCCTTTACCTTTTCGATGCTCACTTTGCCGTCGTACATCGCTTTTCCAATTATGACAGAACTACAGCCGGCGCTTCTGATCTTTATCACATCTTCTATACTTGAGATCCCACCGCTTGCAATTATTCTTGCAGACACAGCGGCGTCTGCCAATGTTTTGATATCAGGACCTTGCAATGTCCCATCACGATCGATACTTGTCAGCAAAAATTCATCAACACCTATTGCGAGAAACTGTGATATTGCGTCTGCAACTGTTGTTTCAGTAGACTCTTTCCACCCTTTCACCATAACCATACCGTCCATTTGATCTACTGAAATTGTTACTCTGTCTGCATTCTTCTTGACGAGCTTTCTTATGACCTCTGGTTCTCTATAGGCCATAGTGCCAATCACAACCCTTGATGCCATTGACAGCATTTCTTCAGCTTTTTCTAATGATCTAATGCCGCCTGCAATTTGCAGAGGGATCCTGACTGCTTGGGATATTTTTGCGATTAGCTCAGAATTACTGCCAGTCGAAAATGCTGCATCAAGGTCAACTATATGCAGCATGTCGGCGCCGACAGTCTCCCACTTTCTTGCAGTTTCAACAGGATCATTGCTATATTCTACCTTGTCATCGGGATTCCCCCTGATAAGCCTGACGACGCTTCCACCCATGATGTCAACTGCGGCTATGACCTTCATATCGCTTCTTTTTTGCACAATCCGATGAAGTTCTTTATCATAAGTGCACCAACATCGCCGGACTTTTCTGGATGGAACTGGACACCGATTAGATTATCCTTTTCAATCACCGCTGGGATGCTGACACCATAGTCAGAAGTCGCCACTACTAACTTACGATCCTTTGGTACAGTCTGGTAAGAATGCACAAAATATACCCACGACTGATCCTTGACTCCTTTTAGCAGCTTGCTCTCGCCTTTTATTTGGAGGTTGTTCCATCCTATGTGAGGAATCTTGACCTTCCCCTTTGGGAGCATTATAACCTCGCCATCCAATATCTTCAATCCTTCCAGTCTCCCTTCTTCGCTATTGTTAAAGAGTATCTCCATGCCAAGGCAGATTCCCAACAACGACATACAATTGTCAATGGCTTTATCAAGATAGCTTGCACCACCCTCTATTGATCTGATTGCAGGATCAAAGTTGCCGACACCGGGAAGCACCAGCCCGTCAAATTTTGTCAGTTCTTTTAGATCGTAGATTATGTCAACACTTTCTGCTCCATTGCGCTCAAGCGCAGACTTGAGGCTGAAGAGGTTGCCTGCGCCATAGTCAAAAATTGCTATTTTTGTCATTGCATAGCCCCCTTGGCACTTGGCACGCCCTTCCTTTTGCTGTCGATATTAGTGGCCATCCTGAGTGCCACTGCAAACGCCTTGAGCGCTGCTTCAACCTTATGATGATCGTTTTCACCATAGTAAACTGCCATATGAGTGCACGCATTTAGGTTCTGCAGCAATGATCTTGTAAAGTGCTCAAGGTCTTCTCTTGGTACTCCTTCAATACTATCGCGGGTAAGTTTCAGCTGCACGTTGTAGTACTGCCGCTTGACTAAGTCGATCGATACGTACGCCAGCGCTTCGTCCATGGGGACAAGTGCATAGCCAAATCGTGTGATCCTTGTCCTATCACCCAGCGCTTTGTCTATGCTCTGCGCCAATGCAATAGCAACATCTTCTGCTAAGTGGTGTACGATGCCATCGTTTGACTCGCCATTAAGGGTGATGTCGATCATGGCATGCTTGCCAATTGACATGATCAGGTGGTCGATGAAGGAAAGACGCGTCTTGATGCGGGTCTTACCAGTGCCGTCGAGATTAACGTTAACATTTACCGCTGTCTCCTTTGTGACCCGCTCAATCCTCGCTCTTCTTCCGGCAGAAGCCAAGTGTGTTTTAAACTACAGGGGTGTACTTTATTTATTATGTTCGGTAGTTGGTTGACGCTCCTTATAATTGCCTCAACGCCCTCCTGCTTGAACTTGTCTATTGTTTCGTCTGGCTCAGAGCTGTTGCCATAAATGCCTACAAATGCAATTTTTGCGCATATCTCTTTCTCAGCGCGCCTTGCCATAAGCAGGTCTTCTGCAGAGTCACCCACATAGACTGCAGTTCTAGCACCCATCACTTTCATCGCATGCTTGACTGCATAAGGATTTGGTTTGGCATACTTGCGCTTTTTGTCCTCTAAAAAGACGCAGGCATCAGAGTTGAAATATTTTATTATGGGTTGGAGCGAATAATCTGCAGCAAGCCTGCTCCTGCCAGAGACTATTGCAAGATTGCCTTTGAACATTCTATTGAGCTTTTTCATCGTTTTGGCACTTACTGCGAGCCTATCGTTCTTTATCAGCGGCCTGCCAGTAGTCCAATATTTGGGCTCCAAGTGATCCTGCTTTCTGAACAGGTCCGGCCCATAAAATATCTCATCAAATACCCGTGCAAGCATGCTATCTTTGACCGGTGCTGGGTAAGTTAGCATTTTTTTCCACTTGTCAATGTCATAGATAGCAAGGAACTTTTCCACCGAGATATAGCCACTTTCGTCAGAATTCTCTGCTACCTTGGTAAGAAACTTCCTTCCCTGCGAGATGTTCTTTGGCGGGTTGGCAAGGATTGCAAGAATTATGGCATAACTAGTGTCTGTGTCGTTGTTAAAGCCACCGCTCTGCCTGAACTTCAAAATGATCTGATCGGTGACTAGGGTCCTAAAAGAACTGCCAGTGATAAATTTGAGCACGTATTCCACAGTCTCTTTGATTGCAGCATTGTAGGACTTGCGAATGTCAACTAACACGCCGTCGATGTCAAAGAGTACACAATCATACATCAAATTATCTGTTCTATGCATTTAAGATACTTGTCATTCATTTCCCGCGTACCTATTGTGATTCTCATGCAACCTTTGTGGTTAGTGATATTGCCCAGCAGTTTTACTACGATTCCATTGCTGTTGAGAGTTTTTGAAATTGCTTGGTAGTTCTTGCCAGTCTCCATGAAGATAAAATTAGCATCTGATCTGAAAATCTTGATGCCATCAATTTTTGATAATCTGGCAAACACCCTCTCCCTTTCAAGCCTCACAGATTTGATCGTCTGCTTGACCTGATCGACATCTTCAAGCACGCCTGATGCAATTGCAAGCGAAAGTGTGCTTATAGGGTAGGGCGACTGGATGATAGATCTGAATATCCTCACAAATTTTCTATTTGACACTATGTAGCCAACCCTTGCGCCGGCAAGCCCAAATGCCTTTGATAGCGTACGAAGCACAATTACATTATTACGCTTTATCGCGTCGCCGGACAGTGAGTAATCTGCAAAGTCTACGTATGCCTCGTCAATCAACACAAGTCCGTCCTCAAGCGAATCGACTACTTCGATTATTTCCTGTCGATCAAGCTGGTTACCAGTAGGATTGTTTGGCGAGCAGATGTAAATAAGGTCTGACCTCTTTGCAGTCTTTACAAATGCCTTTTTGTCAAGCGTAAAGTTGGGCTCTAGAGGGACTTGATATACCTTTATACCATGAAGCTTGCATCGGTTAATAAAATATGAGAACGTGGGAGAAAACACTGTTGCACGTCTACCTCCAAGTGTTGAAAGTAACAGCTCAATTATCTGGTCAGACCCGCTGCCAACAGCCACACACTTTACGCTGACACCGGCGTACTTGGCAAGCCGAGCATAGAGCTCATCCATCTGGCCAAGAGGGTATTCTCTGAGATCTACCTGCTTTGCAGCTTCAGCTGCCACGCCTGCGACAAAATCCCTATCAAGCGCGAAATTTTCATTTGAGTCTAGCTTAATTGCACCTTCCACTTTTTCGGGTTTTGTATAGTGGTCTAGCCAAGCAATACGCTTGATATTATCGTTGAGCCAGCTATTCTTTTTCTTCACTCATCCTCGCCTTCACTGCTTCATAGTGGTTCAAGAGTCCCTCTGCAGATGTAATTTCCCTAATGGATCTATCCACCTTTGCCAACCCTGACTTGTTTACTTTTACCTTGTTTACTATTTTGACAAAGTCAAGCACTGACAGTGATGCACGGGACTTGCCGAATCCGAGGGTAGGAAGCACGTGATTTGAACCGAGGCTGTAGTCGCTTGCAGATGATGGCGCATACTTTCCAATCAGCACAAGTCCAGCTGAATCAATCTTCTTGGCAATAGCGTCAGCATATTTACACATTATTTCTAAGTGTTCCGGTGCAAACTCGTTTACAAATTCAATGCAAGAGCTTTCATTGCTACAAATGACAATAAAGCCATTGTTTTCTAGGCTTTTTCTTGCAATATCTGACCGTATAATTTTTTTAACTATAGACTCTACTTGCTTCTGCACTTCTGATGCCAGCTTGTCAGATGTAGTCACAAGGCCGCAGACGGTGTCAGTGCTGTGCTCAGCCTGCGAGATCAGATCTACAGCAATAAGCTTTGAATCAGCAGTTTCATCTGCATATATCAGCAGCTCCGTCGGGCCGGCTACCATGTCTGTTGACACCTTGGCAGAAGCGACTAGCTTTGCAGCAGTAACAAACATCCCGCCAGGACCCACTATCTTACTGACTGGCCTAATCGATTGTGTACCATAGGCAAGGGCAGCTATTCCCTGCGCGCCGCCTACCTTGTAGAATTCGTCGACTCTGCAAATGTCTGCAGCTACTAATGTTAATGGGTCAATGGTGCCGTCCCTTCTTGGAGGAGATAGTGCCACAATCCTTTTCACGCTAGCGACCTTGGCAGGTACCGCGCACATGACGACGGTGCTTGGATATCGCGCCCTGCCGCCTGGAATATAGCACCCAACGCTTGTAATCGGCTTGACCATACGATCTATCCTAACACCATAAGATGATACTATCATTCCTTTTAGCCGCTTAAGGATTGCCAGCTCGCTCTTGACAAGCCTCTGTTTCATCAACTTGACTGCCATAATCTCATCCTTTGTGACCTGCGCATATGCTTGCTTCATCTCTTGTTCGCTAACTCGTAGCGAATCAAGCCTTGCGCCGTCAAACTTTGACGTGTAATTGAGAACGGCAGGGTCGCCATGCTGGGCGACATCCCTCATTATTGCATTTGCGTATTCCAAGAGCGAGTCTTGGATTATAGTTGCCTTGCGAAGCTGTACAGCTTCGCTAGCCGGGTCGGCGACGTGGATTATCTTCATCAGGAATATCCGTCCAAGTTTATTTCGTCAAGTGGCAGTATTTGCCTTGGCTCTAATACAACTAGGCCCTGCGCCAGCTTTCTCAGCTTTGGCACTATCATGATAAACTCATTCTTATCGATGACGGTGTTGACGCCGTACCAGCCTTCCTCAGAAAGCGGGCTGACAGTGGGTCTTTTAAGGGCAGGCAGTTCCTTTAACAGTCTTTCCAACTTCTCCTTCCGGACATTGACAAATATGTGGAGCTTTTTCCGCCCCTCTACGACACCCCTGAGGAGTGCCATCATGTCAGCTATTTTTTCGCGCTTAGCCGGATCCTTGAGGGACTTTCTATTTGCCATCAGCACTGCAGTAGATTCGGCTACAGTATCTATTATTTTGAGTTTGTTCTGAGCAAGCGTGGTGCCAGTCTCAGTGATATCGAAAATGGCGTCTACATCTTCCGGTGGCTTGGCCTCTGTAGCTCCAAACGAGAGAAAGATTTCGACCTTTTTGTTTTCACCTATCCTCATCCATGGTGTAATTATCACAGGGTCGGTATTGCCATAGTATTTCTTGTACACGGCATTCGCTTTGATATGAGCAGAAGTGGTGGTGAGGTACTCTGAGGATATTCTTAATGTCTTGTTATTCTTGGCAAAGTCGGCTATCATGTCGCTTAGGCTGTTGAATGGAAAGCTGGTGGGAGCTGCGATCACCTGTTTGACACGTCCAATCTCAAGGTCCAGCAACACTTCAACGTCTGCTTTTGCCTCAAGTATCCAGTCCCTGCCGGTAATGCCCACATCATAAAAGCCTTCCTGAACATATGTGGGGATCTCTTGCGGCCTCAGGATCTTGACATCAATATCAGGATCACCCAATTTCACTCGGTAGGTGCGACCCCGGCCGCTTACATGCTGCCACGCCTGCTCTAGTAGATTGAACGTGACCTCCTCAATGCTCCCTTTTGGGATCGCAAATTTTACAGTAGGCATTATATGATGTGACAGTTTGAGAAAGGTGCTTTTACTGGATATATATCTACTTACTGAACTTCCTTGCATGCAGCTTCATGTGACCAGCTTGAATACCCTCTGAGGATAGAGCTCTTATTGCAGCCAGATTCTGCGCAAGGCCGACAGCAGCCATCACCATTGCCAGCTCCTTTGCGCTTTTGACGCCCAAAATTTGAAGCGCAAGCTTGGCAGTAGGATGGGCATTGACTACTCCTCCGACCACGCCTACCGCCAATGGTAACTCAATTTCACCAGCCAAGTCGCCTTCCTTTGTCCTGCGCCAGCTAGTCAACGACCGATAGGTTCCATCCCTTGCGGCGTAGGCATGCGCGCCTGCTTCAATAGCCCGAAAGTCCTGTCCGGTGGCAAGCGCAACTGCATCAATACCGTTCATGACGCCCTTGTTATGAGTAACTGCACGGTAAGCGTCAGAATAAGCAAGCGCATAAGCATAGAGTATCCGCTTGACAATTTGGCTGCCGCCAAGCTGTTCCTTGTCAAAGGTGGCCTTGCATCTGACCATCCTTCGGGTAGTATAATTGGATAATATCTTTAACACAACTTCGCCACCAGTAATTTCGGCCACATGCGGCGCTATTGCTTCGCACATAGTATTTATCGCATTTGCACCCATGGCGTTCTTGGTGTCAATGACCAGCTCTACGAGCAGCATATTGCCCATATTGTTTGGGCTTTTATCGCGCAGCTGTCGCACCTGCAAGTCGACTGCAGTCACAGACCTGCTATTTGAATTGGCAGTGGCAAGTAACTGGTTTTTGTTTCTCAATATCTTAGTCATTGCATGCTTGACTTTGCCAAGCCCTACAACTTGCACCTGACCTATCATAAGAGAATCATCAGCCTCAGCAATAAATCCACCATTGACCTTGGCTATTTTTGCAGCCTTGCCAACTGCAGCAATAACGGATGGCTCTTCTATAGCCATTGGGATCACACACTCTCTGTCGTTTATGACGAAATTGGTGGCGATACCCATCGGGATAGACATAATGCCAATAGCATTTTCTATCATCCTATTTGCGTCTTTATATGGAAGGGGTCTGAGCATTACTTCAATGTCATCAGATATTCCAGTAGCCTTTCTTATGTAGTCAAGGCGCTCTTCCCTGCTCATTTCATAGAACTTCTTCTCCACCGCCATTACCGTCATGCTACTGCGGGCTGATGATCCTTAAAATCTTGTCATCATCTTGCGCGGGTACTGCTCTTCCGTCTTTATTACTTGTAGTGACGTAAAGCGACCCATCAGAAGCTTCAACAACATCGCGTATTCTTCCAAAGCCGGTCAGGATGTTGCTTTCAACATCAGATCCCAAATCGATGAGACGAATGTGTTGAGCCTTCAGAGTGGCAAGCAATAGGTCATTCTGATAGCCTAAGATATCTGAAGCAGCAAATGTCATTCCTGCAGGAGCTATTGCAGGGTTGAAGCATACAATCGGCTTTTCAAACTTCTCGGCATTGCAATCTTCGATGGGCCAGCCGTAGTTAGTGCCCGGTTTAATGAGATTGATCTCATCATTGCCCTCAAGCCCGTGCTCGCTTGCGTACAGCTCGCCTGTCAGAGGATGCCATGCCAACCCCTGAATGTTGCGGTGTCCGTAAGAATACACAGGCGAACCTTCAAAAGGGTTGTCTTCGGGGATACTGCCGTCAGAGTTGAGTCGCAAGATCTTGCCTGCAAGTGATCCGGCATCTTGGGCAAGCTCGGGCTGCCGTGCATCGCCTGTGGCGATATACAACTTGCCATCGGGTCCAAACTTGATCCTGCCGCCGTCATTTCTGTCGGCAGCAGGGATGTTGTCAATGACGACTTTTGATTCGACTATTTTGTTGTCATTTTCTGTAAGCATTAGGACTTTGTTCAAAACAGCTGAATCATTGGAGTAAGTATGGTAGACATAAAGCAGATGGTTCTCAGTAAAGTTGGGATGGAGCACCAGTCCCAAGAGTCCTGATTCGCCGTTCTGCATGACATTGATGTAAGCTACAGGATCTGAAAGGAGACTGCCATTCGTCTCTATAGCCATTATCCTGCCGTTCCTTTCTGTGAAAAAGAGCCTGCCGTCCTCGGCGACGTCAATGGCCCAAGGCACTTCAAGGTTCTCGGCAAGCACCTGAACGCCAGAGCGGGTATTGTTGCCATCGCTCTGTCCCGGCTCAGGTATGGGAAGCGTAGTCTGCGATGGCGTGAAAAAAGCAGTCGCGACTGCAGCCACCGTTACAGCGGCTATTGCCACTATTGCCAGCCGCCGCCCTTTATCCATTGTCCTATTTAGAAGCCGAGAAGCATTATAACTATGCTGCCTGCAAATGTGTAAGGTTTAAAATAACAAGCACCTAGATGTTCT
>DASUUV010000021.1:0-18301 GCA_036373895.1 Nitrososphaera sp.
CATGGGCGTCCTTTGCCATCAGAGCGCCGTGGTGGGTCAGGGATAAGTGGCTGGATGATGGACCACTGTTTGTCCGTCAAATACATAGTTACATCTACGTAATATTGGATGTGATTCCATTTATGAGATGGCTTCTAGTAACAAATGGTTGGAGAATCTTTGGAAGAATCAGTATGAGACATAAAAAGTCATAATAAAAAATTGTTGCGTCTTCTAGGCAGGTATTTCAAAAGGAATAAGTCCATAATGCGAGAATAGCATTTATTGTAGTTCTTTCACTATACTCCAGTACTGGACGCGTCGTACATGCAACTGATAGATAGCCATTTCATTTGAACAAAGTGCAAAATGCCATTTTTCCATAACTAAATTGACATAGGCACTTGGCTGGGATATGTGTGTGCACAATAACCCTTGCTGTTGAGGATTTAGTTATTAGTATTACTATGATCAACCTTTCATGCTAGGATTTACATCTTAGTCTATTGCCTGGTGAAGAATTGGCCATTTATATAGAGGGAATTAATTGAGATGCTGTTCTGCAGAAATCTAGAATCCTAATAATCTGTAATGAACATATATAGGCGATTTTGTTACTTTTGGGTATATTATTTTTCACTACATTAAAGTATAGCATAAAGAGTAGCTGCTCTGGCTTCTGTGTGTCAAACATCACATTGCAGTATAGGCAACTCGGGCCTATCTCTTTAGCTTAATTTGAATTGGCGTGGGCACCGCTGGCATTGCAGTAGGAGTTGTTGTCCTCTCTCGCAGGGAAAAAACCTAGATGAGCTTGATTCTTTGTGAAAGCACAACAGCAGTTGTTATAGACGCAGCTAGTACAGTAGCCAAAATGCCTCCAGCAGGAAATTCCGGTACTACGGTGATCGGAAATGTGGCTTCTTCATCAGTAGGTATAGCAGGTATGCCGGTGCCAGCAAGGTATACCTGTATTGTGTAATCTCCATTTTCTTGGAACGTAAATGGGGTTTGCGGGACTGTCAATGTGCCCTCAACATTATGAAGAACAGGCTGACCTGTTTGACCTGCAGCGCTGAAAACTTGTTGACCGTCTTTCAATATTCTAAAATCATAATCTTGGTGCTCATGAAGTGTATTTGTGCCAGGATTGAGGAAGCTTACAGTAAACCTAGCCTGTCCACCCTCACTCCACTCTGGTTCTAAGCTAATATCAAGCGTGCCATCGGTGGTAGTTTCCACCATTCCGCCATCTTGAGCATATGCATAAGTTGCCGTCGTTACACTGAAAATTGCTCCAAGAATCAACGCAACGAGAAAGAATATGTTTTTTGCCATTGTGGTTAATTAATTTGGTGCCTAAATAAATTGTTACCATTGCTTATTCTGGCCACAAGCACTCCTATGCTAAGTGCAGACGCAGCGAGTATTAACACCTTAAGCTGGAATTCAGGCGTAACTTGTATTGGTATTCTGGCCCGCTCATCCAGATCTTCAATATCGTCTATCCTTATTTCATAAGAGCCCACCTCTTCAAAGAAAAACTCCTGGAAAATAGATGTTTGATCTAACCGCTGAATTTCAGGCACCTCATCTCTATAAATTGAAATGTCATACTTGACATCTTCAATTTCCATGCCTGTGTCTGGATCAACAAAGTGTATTTCAAACTTGTTTGCACTGCCAATATCATTTGATGTCCACATTATTTCAATCTTGAACGTATCTTGATCGGAAACTGCTTTAAGCCTGATGTGCTCCTGCGCATATATCTGCTGAGAGTATGGAATACTTGACAACAATGCAAGAGACAGAATAATACTGATAATAGTACTAGTAGTTGCTACAATATTACACAAAGAATATGGTATGAAAAAACTTCCAGATAATAATCTATTGTGAAATCATTTTGCCTTAGTCGCTACTTCTGGCGCGCTCTATCTAGCATGAATTGGTTGTGATCTTAGCAAGGTGGCATATCCAGGAATGGGCCTATTCAAGATGGACAAGGATGACAATAATATTAATAATAATCTGGCCAGTTAGGTTTTTAAGAAATGAATTTTTTCACAGCTTGTTGTCATATGCGCATTGTCTCATTTCTTCCAAGTGCAACTGAGACGCTCTATGAACTTGGTGCCGGAAGCCAGATAGTAGGTGTGACCCACGAATGCAAATATCCACCTCAGGCAAGGAAAAAACCCCGGGTCATACGGTCGTCTTTTGACCCGGGCCAGATGACGGCTCGTGAGATAGATAACAAGATAGGTGAGCTGATGCACTCCGGGAAGGACATTTACATCGTAAACGAAAATACCTTGAAAAGAGTCTGTCCTGATCTTATTGTTGCCCAGGGGCTTTGCGAGGTCTGCTCGCCATTTACAAAAGAGATAAACAGAGCAGTAAGTCTCCTTGGAGACCGTCGGCCGGATGTGCTAGTTCTCGACCCTCACGATCTTGATGATATACTTGTCAGCATAATGGATGTAGCAGAAAAAATAGGCAAGGTTAGAGAAGGACGAAAACTAGTAGCTTCTTTACAAAAGCGTATTGACATGGTGCGTAGTAGTGGCAGCATCATGAAGGTAAAACATAGACCCAAAGTGTTTTGTGTTGAGTGGATTGACCCGCTTTTTACTGCAGGACACTGGGTTCCGCAGATGGTTGAATACGCTGGCGGTATAAACGGCCTAAGCTCAGCTGGCGAGCCGTCGCGCCGAATGGACATAAACGAAGCAGTGCAGCTGGATCCAGATGTTATTGTGATCATGCCATGCGGCTTTGACATAGAGCAAACCTTGAAAGAACTACCAGTGCTTGCTCGTAATGAAAAGTGGAAGTCGCTCCAAGCGATCAAAAATGGAAATGTCTACGCTGTCAATGCAAATGCGTATTTTAGTAAGCCAGGGCCTCGTACTGTAGTAGGTCTTGAAATATTATCAAAAATCTTGCATCCCAAAACTTCACAGCACATCAGACTTCCGAAAGGTTCTTACAAAAAAATTAATGCTAAGTTACTGGGTTAGAGAGACTTCGATATAAACATCGTCTGGGATTTTCAGACGCATGAGCTGTCGAATGGCCCTGTCATCGGCCCCAACGTCAATCACGCGCCTATGTATGCGCATTTCATACTTGTCCCACGTGTTAGTTCCTTGGCCTGCAGGAGATTTTCTAGTGACTACTTTGAGCTTTTTTGTAGGAAGCGGATGCGGGCCGCGCAACCTGATACCTGTCTTTTCTCCAATCCCTTTTATCTCGTTACAAACGCCTTCAAGTGTTGTAAGGTTTGTGCTTGTGAGTTTAATTCTTGCTGCCTGGGGCATTTCTATCGTCCACTTCTTTTTACTTCTTGTTTGGATCGTACTTGTCAGTAATGCTCAGTACGACTCCAGCACCAATCGTAGTACCCATATCCCGCAGTGCAAACCTCCCAATTTCTGGAAAGTCCTTGAAGGTCTCAATTGGCAGTGGCCTTACGGGCTTGATCCTGACGATTGCAGCATCGCCTGTCTTGAGGAACTTGGGGTTCTGTTCTGTCGTTGCGCCCGTCCTAGGGTCAATTTTTGAGACAAACTGCGAGATTGTAGCAGCCACCTGTGCCGTGTGTGCATGCAAAACTGGGGTATATCCCGGAGCAATTGCTGTTGGGTGGTGAATCACGATCAGACGGGCCTCTATCTCCTTAGCAACCGATGGGGGGTTGCCTGCAGCGCCAATTATGTCGCCTCGCTTGATCTGCTTCCTATCTACACCTCTCAGATTAAAGCCTACATTGTCACCTGCTTCGGCAGACTCAAGCTGAGTATGGTGAGTCTCTATCGACTTGATCTCGCCAGCTGCACCAGACGGCATCACGATGACTTTCTCACCCGGCCTCATCTTGCCTGTCTCAACCCTGCCTACTGGGACGGTTCCGACACCTGTAATAGAGTACACATCCTGTATAGGGATTCTCAGTGGCTTACCCACTGGCTTTTCTGGTGGGTCTAAAATGTCAAGTGCCTCAGCAAGGGTAGGTCCCTTGTACCAGGGCATATTTTCCGATTTTTTAACCAAATTGTCGCCCTTCCAGCCAGATATCGGGATAAAATTGATTTTGGCGGTATTGTATCCGACGAGTTTGAGCATTTTTTCGGCAGCCTCTCTGGCCTCCTTGTAGCGTGATTCTTGGAAGCCAGCATCATCCATCTTGTTTAGTGCAACTATGATTTGATTAACGCCAAGTGTCCTTGCAAGGAAAGCGTGTTCCCTTCCCTGTCCTCCTGGCTCAATTGCTGCCTCCATTTCACCGGACTTTACAGAAATGACCAAAATGGATGCGTCAGCCTCTGACGCACCTGTGATCATGTTTTTGACAAAGTCCCTATGACCAGGAGCGTCAATCAGCGTGAAGAAATACTTTGATGTTTCAAACTTTTGAAAAGCGAGATCGATAGTAATACCTCTTTCGCGTTCGTCTTTGATGCTATCTAGAACCCAAGCATACTTGAAGGTATCACCTTTGCCCGTTTCTTCTGATTCTTTTGCATATTGCTCGATGGTTCTCTGGTCAATGGCACCCAGATCAACCAACAAATGACCTACAGTAGTTGATTTACCATTATCGACGTGACCTGTAACAACTAAGTTCATGTGTGGCTTTTTGCTAGCGCTCATAGAGCAGGAACACCTCATGGGCTTTATTTGTATTTCGCCTGTGATCGTATGAAAATATGTGTGCTAACTGACTCATCAACTGGTTCTTTGCAGTTTTCAGTTCAGCTGTTAGCCTCTGTCAGCTATCGGAAAGGTTTTAAATGATAAGTCATGAGTCTGTTTTATTATGCGAGTTACAATTAGTGCTATCAAGGCCGATATCGGAGGGATCGGTGGCCACACATGCCCAAGCGGAGAACTTTTAGAGATTGTAAGGAACTTTGTTGTCAAAAATGCAAAGGGGCTTCTTATAGATCAGTACGTCGGCTATACTGGTGATGACATACACATAGTAATGACCCATACTCGAGGCGTGGACAATCAAAGAATCCACAAGCTGGCTTGGGATGCATTTACTGAAGGCACAAAACTGGCAAAGGATCAGGGTTTGTATGGCGCAGGACAGGACCTACTCAAAGATTCGTTCTCTGGCAACGTTAAGGGGATGGGGCCGGGTGTTGCAGAAATTGAAATGGAAGAGCGGCCAAGCGAAGTATTCTGCATATTTGCTGCCGACAAGACAGAGCCGGGTGCATTCAACCTACCGCTGTGGCGTATGTTTGTTGACGCTGGCAGCAACACTGGTATTTTGATCAATGAGCGGCTTGCAGAAGGTGTAATTTTTAGGATAATGGACGTTATGAGCGGCAAGGTTGCAGAGCTGAAATTATGGGAAGACAAGGCTGAGCTAGAGGCAGCGCTTATGTATCCAGGCCGCTATGTTGTCCACTCTGTCATGTCAGCAGACGGCAATGATCAGATCGTGTCAGCGTCTACCGACAGGCTCCACAATATCGCCGGCACGTACGTAGGCAAAGATGATCCAATAGCAATAGTTAGAACCCAAAAGAATTTTCCAGCCACCGAAGAGGCGGGCAGCTCCTTCAATGAACCTCATTACGTCGCAGGCAACACAAGGGGAAGCCACCATATGCCCCTGATGCCAGTCAAACTCAACTCTGCTGCGTCACTCAATTACTCTATCCCAATCATATCATGTCTGCTTTTTAGCATGCGCAATGGGAAGCTCACCGGTCCACATGACGGCTTTGGTACTGCTGACTGGGACCTACAGAGGATGAGGGCAGCTGAGCGTGCCATGATAATGCGTAACCAAGGCTTTATCCATCCGGCCACACTAGTTCCAGACGAGCTTGAATACAACAAAGGCTACGAGGCTAGAATGTCAAAGCTGCAGAGCAAGTTCAAAGATTTAGAGGAGATAATGGACGGCAAAAGCAAGGCGGCAACAACAAAGGCTACTGCTGCCGCTACAAAACAGGCTAAAGCTGGCAGTAGCAAGCTTTGAAGCGTCCACTAATCATCAATTTCAAAAACTATGAAGAGGTGTCTGCAGATAAGGCCATCAAATTAGCCGAATCAGCGCGTCAAGTTGCGGAGAAGCTAAAAATAGAAATAGTAGTTGCTCCGCCCCAGCCTGTGCTGGCTCTGATTGCAAAGATTATACAAATACCGGTGATATGTCAGCACGTTGACAACGAAAAAATGGGCCCCAGTACCGGTTTTGTTGTACCCGAGATCGCCAAGTCCTATGGTGCGGTTGGATCGCTGATAAATCACAGCGAGCATCGAATGAAAATGAGCTCAATCGCAAGCCTAGTAGAGCGGATGAAAAAGCTTGGTATGGCGTCAATTGTATGCGCACAGGAACCACACGAAGTTGTTGAGATATCTACCCTTCAACCTGACTTTATCGCAATAGAGCCGCCCGAGCTTATCGGCAGCGGAAGAGCGGTGTCAAAGGAAAACCCTGCGATAATAACCAAGTCCATACAAGGGGCGGCAGGATCACGCTCGAGTGTCATCTGCGGAGCAGGCATCACCGACAAGGGTGACGTAGCTAAGGCAATGGAGCTTGGCTCTCAGGGCATACTTGTTGCAAGCAGTATAGTCAAGGCCAATTCTTGGGAAAAAAAGATAACCGAGCTTGCTTCTGGCATGAAGGACTAATGCGCCGCAGAAGAAGTCTTATCCATCTTTTTAATCTTGTTTAGGATTAGAACTACTACTACTGCTGCTCTGGTGTCGTCGTCTGTAAACCATGTTTTTGATGAACAATTCTCCTGCCTTGTAGGAGCTTCGGACGAATGGCCCTGCCACCACGTAGGCAAATCCCATCTTTTCAATGCTTTTCCTGTATGAATCAAATTTTTCTGGCGTGACATACTCCTTAACTGGCATGTGTCTACTTGTGGGCTGGAGGTACTGACCGATGGAAACAATGTCTACTCCTGCAGACCTTAGATCCTTGGCTGCCAGCATAACTTCCTCTTCCATCTCTCCAAGACCAAGCATTATAGAAGACTTGGTATAGATTTTGTAGTCGATCTCTTTTATTATTTCTAGTACTCGCAATGATTGTTCGTAGCTTGCTCGTGGATCTCTGATTATCGGTGAAAGGCGGGCTACAGTTTCAATATTGTGGCTTATGACCTCCGGCCCCGCGTATGCCACCTTTTCTATTGCATGGCGATCGCCGTGAAAATCCGGGATAAGGGGCTCAATTATTGTTTCAGGGCACTGCACCTTGACTGCCTTTAATGTTTTTGCGATATGATTCGCTCCTCCATCCTGCAGATCATCTCTGCATACTGAAGTGATTACAACATACCTCAACCCCCACTTTTTGATCGCTTGAGCAACTCTCTCAGGCTCGTCGGGGTCAAGATACAGTGGCCTACCACCAGCCACAGAGCAGAACCTACACCCTCTTGTGCATATGTCTCCCATGATCATAATGGTGGCCGTTCCTCCTCCCCAGCACTCGCCAATGTTGGGGCATCGTGCTTCTTCGCAAACCGTGTGAAGCCCCAGGGAAGCAATGGTCTGCCGGACTTTTACATAGTTTTTCCCAGAAGGCAACCTGATGCGAAGCCATTCGGGCTTTTTTTCGAGTCTACTTATCATCATTTCATTACCTTTTTCTTCGTCTGTCGCTTAGTCAGAACAATATGCTCAATAATAAGGATTCACCTTAGATGGATGGTGCGAACTCCTTTCTATGATATTCACAAGTCGCTTGGTGCAAAGATCGTGAATTTTCATGGTTGGCAGATGCCACTTCAGTACTCCGGGATCATGCACGAGCATGTCAATGTCAGGACAAATGTTGGCTTATTTGATGTCTCGCATATGGGCCGATTTGAAATTAAAGGTCAGCACTCTCTCGCCTGTCTGCAAACACTAATAACAAACGACCTTGAAAAGCTGGCCGATCATCAAGCACTGTATTCTCCTATGTGCTACGAAGATGGAGGCATAGTTGACGATATAATTGCCTACAGGCTTACCCGTGATAACTATCTAGTTGTAGTCAATGCCTCAAACAGGAGCAAAGATTTTGAGTGGATTTCAAAGCATTCAAAATCAGCACATGTCGAGGACATGAGCGATAGAACTGGCCTGCTCGCGATACAGGGCCCGCGGGCATCTGATCTACTGCAGAAATTGGTTGAAACTGACTTGCAGTCTGTTAAGCCATTTCATATTGTTGATGCAAATATTGATGGAATAGAATGCATGCTATCGAGGACCGGTTATACAGGAGAAGACGGATTTGAATTATTCTTTGATTCTTCAAGAATAGAAATCTGGGGCAAATTGATGCAGTATGCCAAAATATTTGGAATCAAGCCCGCGGGTTTGGGCGCACGGGATACTCTACGGCTTGAAGCCGGCCTGATGCTTTATGGAAATGACATGGATGAAAATACCACACCATTAGAAGTCCCATTAAAATGGACGATCAGCTTCGACAAGAAGCAAGATTTCATAGGCAAAAAAGCGTTAATCAATAGCCATCCATCAAGAAAGCTTGTTGGTTTTGAAGTTCTGGAAAAGAGGATAGCAAGGCAGGGCAACAAAGTTCTGATGAAAGGAATGGAAGTGGGCTTTGTGACAAGTGGCAGTTTTTCGCCTACTCTTAGAAAATCCATCGGGTTTTGCTTTGTACCTGCTGAAGTTTTGCAAGATCAATCAATTCAGATTGACATTGGAGGCAAGCACTATGAAGCAAAAACAACAAGCACAAGGTTTTATAAGCGCAAATAAAAAATGCGCGGCGATAATAATCTTTTTGCATGTGCATTAATGTTTTTGTGACGTGCACAGAACTGCGAAAAGAGATAAGGTTTTATCTTTGCCGCAAAGAGACGGATTGTGTCAGAGTTAAAATTTACAAAGGAACATGAGTGGATTAAGATAAAGGATGAGGTGGCAATAATTGGAATTTCTGAGTTTGCTCAAGATCAACTCGGAGACATAGTTTCAATAGAATTGCCAAAAGCTGGCGGCGTCTTCAAACAAGGACAGACTATGGCCATAGTCGATTCAGTAAAGGCGTCTTCTGACATTTACGCTCCTATCAGCGGAGAGATCATTGAGGCCAACGAAGGGCTGATTGAAAAACCGGAAATGATAAACCAGTCTCCATACGACTCGGGCTGGATCGCAAAGATTAAGCCATCAAACATTGAAGAGTTTGAAAGTTTAATGACAAAGGAAAGGTATGACAGATATATTGGCGAAATAAAATAAGAGCAACGGAAATCGATGGATTACATACCTGCAACAGAAAAAAACATAAAAGAAATGCTAAACATCGTCGGAGTGGCTTCCATAAATGATCTCGTCAGAGAATTCATTCCTGCTTTCACTGGCAAACTGAATCTGCCTCAACCAAAGAGTGAGCTTGAGCTAATACGTCATGTGAGAAGTCTTGCCCATACAAACAAGGTCTTGCGATGCTTTGCAGGCGCAGGAGCTTACAATCATTATATCCCATCAGCTGTGAGCCACCTGCTGACAAGAGGAGATCTCTTTACAGGGTACACGCCCTACCAAGCAGAAATGAGCCAGGGAACGTTGCAGGCCATATATGAATTTCAATCCTACATATGCCTTCTTACTGGAATGGATGTTGCAAATGCGTCGTTGTACGAAGGCGCATCTGCCTTGGCTGAGGCAGCTTTGCTTTCATGCTCTTACACGGGACGGGACCGCATTTTTGTAAAGGAAAGACTACATCCACAGTATATGGAAGTATTGCAGACATACTGTGAAGGCGCTGACCTTACACTCACTGACAGAGTAGATAACAATACTGCTTGCATAATCGCCCAAAACCCGGATTTCTATGGTAACGTAGAAAACCTGCATTACCTAGCCGAACAGGCTCATAGAGTGGGCGCGCTCTTTACTACTTGTATTGTCGAGCCAACTTCACTTGCAATACTAGAGCCTCCCGGAAAATATGGCGCGGATATTGTGGCAGGAGAAGGGCAGTCATTTGGCATACCTTTAAGCTTCGGTGGACCCTATCTTGGATTTATAGCTGTCAAAGATTTTTTGCTAAAGAAACTTCCTGGTAGGATCTGCGGCATGACTACAGATTCGAGAGGCAACAGGGGCTTTGTACTTACGTTTCAGGCGCGGGAGCAGCATATCAGAAGGGAGAGAGCCACAAGCAACATAACCACCAATCAGGCTCTAATGGCGTTGGCGGCAACGATATATCTGGCACTCATGGGCAGGAGCGGCTTGACAAGGGTTGCAAAACTGTCTTACGCTAGAGCACACCTGTTGAATAGGAAACTGGAAAAGGCTGACTTTAGGAATTTGAACAGCAAGCCCTTCTACAATGAGTTTGTAGTAAAGGTTCCAGGGTCTGCAGAAGAGCTTGGCTCAAGGCTGCTCAAAAAGGGAATACTAGGAGGAGTTAATCTGGGTGAAGACAATTTTTTGATTTGCTGCACTGAGATGAATTCTGTGCAGGATATCGATGATTTCGTTTCTGCCGTAGTGGGTGATTGAAAAAGGAATGAAAATAATATTTGAATATGAAGAAGAAAAAAATACGGGACATCTTCAGGAAGAAGAAGAAGATGTCTGTATTGAACTGCCAAGTGACATTGTCAGAAAAGAGCTGCCCATACCCAATGTAAACGAAGTAGATGTTGTCAGACATTATACAAACCTGTCAAGAATGAATTTTGGCGTTGATATTGGATTTTATCCACTTGGCTCATGCACCATGAAGTACAATCCAAAGGTAAACGAAGATGCTGCAAAAGCAGAGGGGTTCAGCAATCTTCATCCTCTATCTCCTGAAGTGTGCACTCAAGGGTCGCTAAAATTGATGTGGGAATTGAAAGAGTATCTGAAAGATATCACTGGCATGGATGATTTCACTCTGCAGCCTTCTGCAGGGGCCCAGGGTGAACTCTTAGGAGTTATGATGACTAAGGCCTACTTTAGGCAGAAGGGAGAAAAAAGGACAAAAGCGATAATTCCGGATTCAGCCCACGGCACAAACCCTGCTACAGCTTCAATGTGCAAGCTAGATACAATCACCATCCCTTCTGATTCACGTGGCAACATGGACATAGGCAGATTCAGGGAGTCGCTTAGTCCTGAAGTGGCAGTAGTTATGCTAACAAATCCAAATACCCTTGGACTTTTCGATGAAAACACTATCGAGATCAGTGACCTTGCACACAAGAATGGGACGTTGATGTACTGCGACGGTGCAAACATGAATGCACTCTTAGGAATCACCCGGCCGGGGGACCAAGGCTTTGACATGATCCATCTTAACCTCCACAAGACATTTTCAACCCCCCATGGCGGAGGCGGCCCTGGAGCAGGGGTGCTTGGGGTGAAATCATTCCTTTCAGAGTATTTGCCGCTACCCCAAGTGGTGAAGCGTGATAGCGGATATTCTCTTGACTATGCCTGTAAAAAATCAGTTGGCAGAGTTCGATCCTTTTACGGAAACTTTGGCATGCACGTCAGGGCATATTCGTACATCCATTCTTGGGGCACCAATATAAGGAAGGTATCAGAGCATGCGATATTGAACGCCAATTACCTCCAAGGTCTTCTAAAGGACACTTTTGACCTTGCCTACGATCGCCGATGCGCACATGAATTTGTTCTGTCCTCCAGGAGATTTGGTGAAAAAAGCGCCCTGAACATAGCAAAAAGGCTTATGGACTATGGCTTCCATCCACCCACTATTTACTTTCCGCTAATAGTCCCGGAGGCTTTGATGATAGAGCCCACGGAAACAGAAAGCAAAGAAACGCTGGACAGATTTGTGCTAGCGCTAAAAAAGATAACAAGTGAACTAAAGGAAGATCCGGAGATAGTTAAGCAATCGCCACTGTCGACACCTGTTGGCAGGCTGGATGAAGTTGCTGCTGCGCGGCGGCCAAATCTGAGATGGCGGCCGTCTCAAAGATAACAAACCAAAGTGTGGCAGTGAATGAAAAGAGCCCATAATGTTTACAAATCTCAGAAACTTATTAGGGTAATGCTAGAATATGATGAGACAGAAAATACCATCAATTGGATTACAATTGCCGGAGACTTTTTCCTTTATCCAGAGGAAGCTTTGGATACCCTTGAAGCGGGTTTAATTGGCACAAAACTAGATAGAGAAAGTCTCAAACAAGAGATAGACAACTGTCTCAAGAACTCTGAGGTGTATGGGTTTGATTCGACGTCTCTTACAGAGGCAATACTTGGTTGCAAGACATAAAATGAGCACGATAAGGTTCAGCAAAATAAGAGTATTAGAAACCGGATACAACAATGCGGCCCTCAACATGGCAATAGACGAAGCGCTGATAGAAAACATAGGCAATGTGCCGATTCTCAGAATATATAGGTGGCGGCCTGCGGCTGTCTCAATTGGATATTTTCAGAGCATAAAAGAGGAAGTTGATCTCGAAAAGTGCGGCAAGATTGGAGTTGATGTTGTCAGAAGATTAACTGGTGGTGGAGCTGTGCTACATGAATTTGAGCTAACGTACTCCTTCATAACAAAACAATACCCTCAGAACATTCTGGAATCATATAGGTGGATTTGCGAAGCCATTGTGACATCTATAAATAGGCTGGGATTTGATGCCAGTTTTGTCCCGCTCAATGACATAGTTGTAAAGGGTAAAAAGGTCTCTGGGAGTGCTCAGACAAGGAGGAAGGGGGTGCTGCTGCAGCATGGCACTTTATTATTAGGCGTTGATGTAGACAAGATGTTTTACGTTCTAAAAGTTCCTTCTGAAAAGCTCAAGGACAAGATAATCAAAGAAGTCAAGGAAAGAGTAACAAGCCTAGCAGGGACAACATTTGAGGAGATGGCATTGTCGCTAAAAACTAGTTTTGCTACAAAATTTGATGCCAATCTCGTAGCCGACACCATGAGCACAGAAGAAATCAGCCGTGCCAGATGGCTAGCAGAACGAAAATACAGCAGCAGAGAGTGGAATCTTAGAAGATAAGCAATTTTATTGCTAACTGTTACAAATCCCTGTCTGTATGTATGATGCTATAATAATAGGCGCAGGACCAGGCGGCTATACATGCGCTATCAGAGCAGCGCAGCTGGGCGGCAAAGTTTGTATTATTGAAAAAAATGGGCTTGGCGGCACATGCACGCAAAAGGGATGCATTCCGACAAAATATCTACACTCCATAGGAGATATTATGAGAAAGTCTAGTGCCGCAAGAAAGGACGGCTTGAAGGCAAATATTGAATTGAATTATGCAACTGTAAGGTCAAGAATGGTAGGCACAGTTAGCAGAGTTGCATCGGGTATCAAAACTCTCTTGGAAAGCAATAACATCGATATCATACATGGCGAAGCTCACATGACTTCTGGAAATAAAGTAATAGTGAATGACAACACTTTGGAAACAAAGAACATTGTTATTGCTACGGGGAGCTACCCTGTCTGCTTACCTCACTACACGTTCGAAAATAATATAATTTCAACAGACACAATTTTTGAACTTGAAAAATTGCCTAAATCAATTGTAGTTATAGGTGGCGGTTACAGCGGCTGCGAATTTTCTGCCATCTTTAACTCTTTTGGATGCAAGGTATCCCTGATTGAGGCGCAGGAACACTTGATGCCTCTTCAAATTGAAGAGATAGGAAAGACTATTGAAAAGTATATGCGCTTGGACGGGATCAACGTAATGACAGGATCCATGGTTGAAAAGATCTTGGAGAACGGGGTGGTGTTGGCCAGCGGACAGACTATTGAAGCAGAGAAGGTGTTAGTGAGCATAGGTCGCAGACCAAGCATAAACGTTAGTGAATTGAGCAACTGTGGCGTAAAATTTAGCGATCGAGGAATACTTGTCAACAGGGAGATGCGCAGCACGGTTCAGAATATTTTTGCAATAGGGGATGTAACCGGCATCTTTGAACTAGCTCATGTTGCCTCAAAACAGGGAGAGATAGCTGCACAAAACATAATGGGGAAGGTAAGCGAGATGGATTACGGAACTGTACCTGCATGCGTCTTTACATATCCGGAAGTCGCTTTCGTTGGTAAGCTAGAAGGAAAGCACGGAGAATTTCCACTCGTTGCAAGTGCAAAGGCAAATTGTCTCGGCGACACAAGGGGAATCTTCAAGGTTTTTGAGAAAGACGGAATAATCGTAGGAGCCTTAATTATCGCACCACATGCAGGCGAGATGATCGGGGAAGCTGCTCTTGCAGTTAGAATGCACATGAAAACCCAAGATATATCTGACACAATTCATGCCCACCCTACACTTCCCGAATCGCTAGTAGACGCAGCAAGTGACATTGACAGTGAAGCCATACATATTCCTTACAGGAACAAAAAGTAGAATGACTAGCCTACGACATACACACACAGTTTTTTTGTTCTTGACAATTAAGAATTGAAAATATTATTATTATTACCTGCAAATATACACACAACATTTTAAACCCTTAATGAAAAGATGACACTATCCAGCAATGTCTGAAGAGAGCAGCTTTGGTAAAACCTCTGCCGTAGTAAAGTCGATATACTTCTTTGACGAGACAGACGGCGTAAATAAGATGCTGCTTGGGGGCAAAGGAGCCGGGCTTGCAGAAATGACAAGGCTTGGTCTGCCTGTACCACCTGGCTTCATAATAACTACTGAAATTTGCGAAAAATTTTACGAAGCAGGTAGACGTTTGCCAGACGGTTTGATGGATGAAGCGCGCAAGTCTATAAGGCGCCTGGAAGGTCTGACTGGAAAGAGGTTTGGCGACCATGAAAATCCGCTCCTAGTGTCAGTCCGTTCTGGTGCTCCGGTCTCGATGCCGGGTATGATGGATACAATCCTTAACCTTGGCCTAAACGACGAGACAGTTGAGGGGCTTGCAAAGCAGAGCGGCAAGCCAGAATTTGCATGGGATACATATTGGAGGTTTATGCAGATGCTTGGCAAGATTATTCTAGGCTTAGATGCTCGCAAGTTTGACGGCATAGCGGCTGGTAAGGACCTTTCTGACCTCGAGGTACTCAAGACTATTGTAATGTCATCCAAATCCCTATGCGAAGAGGCTGGCAAGAAATTTCCAGTAGATCCGTACAAGCAACTAGAGCTTGCTATTGACGCAGTGTTTAGGTCATGGATGGGCAAGCGCGCGGTAGAATACAGGAAGCAGTACAATATCACACAGGACATGGCAGGGGGTACGGCCGTGACAATTGTTGCCATGGTATTTGGAAATATGGGCTCTGATAGCTGCACAGGCGTCGTGTTTACCCGCGACCCCGAGACAGGTGAAAAGCGGTTGTACGGCGATTACCTTGCAAATGCACAGGGCGAGGATGTAGTTTCAGGTAAGACGACACCTAACCATATCGATATGCTTGTCAGTAAAATGCCTGTTGTATATAGACAGCTGCTTGAAGTGACTCAAAAGCTTGAGAACCACTTTAAGGAGCCACAAGACGTTGAGTTTACGGTAGAAAAGGGAAGGCTTTATATCCTTCAGACAAGGGCAGCCAAAATGAACGCAGTCGCAGCGGTCAAGACCTCTGTCGATCTCTACCGCGAGGGTCTTATAAGCAAGATTGCTGCGCTTGAGCGGATCAACCCCGAAGCGCTAGAGCAGCTTTTGTATCGCAGGATAGATCCACATTTCAAACAAAAGCCTATTGCAATAGGAGTAGGTGCATCTCCCGGTGCTGCAAGCGGCAGTACAGTATTTGATACAGCAACCGCAGAGGCACTTGGCAAAAAGGGGGAAAAGGTGATCCTTGTAAGGGAGGACACCAAACCAGATGATGTCCCTGCTTTCTTTCAGTCGGTAGGCATACTGACCAGCCGGGGTGGCAAGACCTCACACGCAGCCGTGGTTGCACGAGGCATGGGGAAGCCATGCGTTGTCGGATGCTCGCAGATAGAGATCGATGCCGATGGCAAGAGCTTTAGTACTAATGGGAAAAAAATGGTGACAGGAGGTCAGAAAATAACGATTGATGGCTCGACAGGCAGAGTCTATGTAGGCGAGGTTCCAACAGTTGAGCCGGAAATTTCATTAGAGTTCAAGGAACTTTTGCAATGGTCTTCGGAGATGAAGGGAATAAAGATAAGGGCAAATGCCGACACAGTAGAGAGCGCTGTGCTTGCGCACAGATATGGCGCAGAGGGGATTGGGCTTTGCAGGACCGAACGCATGTTCAATCATCACGATAGGATAGTGCAGTTTGTTAATATGATAATGGCAGAAGACGAGGATGAGCGGAGGCAAGCGTTGGCAGAACTAGAGCCCCGGCAAAGATCAGATTTTAAAGCTATCCTAAAGGAAATGAAAGGCCTTCCTGTTACAATAAGGCTTCTTGATCCTCCACTGCACGAATTCCTGCCAAAGGAAGAAGATCTTATGCAAAAGATATTTGAACTCAAGTCCGGTGGTGGTGGTGGTAGTAAGACTTCTGAGATAGCTCGTATAGAAAAGATACTTCACCGCGTACATGAGCTCTCAGAAATAAACCCGATGCTAGGGCACAGAGGAGTCAGGATGGGGATATCTTTTCCCGAGATCTACGAGACTCAAATAAGGTCGATATGTGAGGCAGCGGCAGACCTGATCGGGGAGGGCATGGCAGTCGAGCCACAAATAATGGTGCCGCAGATAGGGTTGGCGGAGGAGCTTGCTGTGGTAAGACAGATCTTTGAATCAGTCAAGCGTGAAGTAGAGCATCGGCACAAGGTAAAATTAAAGATCAAGTTTGGCAGCATGATCGAAGTTGTTCGAGCATGCCTTGTAGCAGATGAGATTGCACATCTTGTTGATTTTATTAGCTTTGGCACAAATGACCTGACACAGGCCGCTTTCAGCTTTAGCAGGGAGGATGCCGAAGGCAAGTTCCTGCCATTTTACTTGGAAAAGGGGATCGTGAGCGTAAACCCTTTTCAGAGCATTGACACCAAAGGAGTTGGCAGGCTGATGAAGGTGGCAATTGATATGTCAAGAGGCGTGAAAAGAGATATAGAGATTGGCATTTGCGGCGAGCATGGCGGCGACCCTAGGTCGATCGAATTTTGTAGCAATATTGGCCTTGATTATGTCAGTGCCTCATCCCACAGGATCCCGATTGCAATACTTGCCGCAGCCCAGTCAGCCATAAAGCAAAACAAGCGCCTGCACCACCGTTCTGTCATATAGCTTAAAATGTGGGGCTCAAGCCTAAGGGAAGGGAGGGAGAGAGCAGATGGAGTCTTCAAGTGGAGACAGCTCAGTCGCATACGAATGCATGCGCTGTGGGACACAAGTAACAGTCGAAGAGCTTTCCAGGCTGCCAGAGATAAAATGTATATGCGGCTTTAGGGTATTTCGAAAAGCAAGACCGCCGATAGTAAAGCAGCTTAAAGCTGTCTAATTCATTTTTATTTTTCAGACATTCTCTTGTGATACGAATGAAATTTCTTGGCGTGATCGCGCATCTGTTCCATTCCTTCAAAGCTAGCGTTGCAAAAGTTGCACACATACAGGCTCTGCTCATGTACTATCTGTTGGTGCTGCATCAATTCTTCGATCTTCCGAAACTTGCGTCCACAGTTGTCACACTTGTGCCTTTCAAACATAGATGATGATTTCTCTCTCTCACTTCTTGCCGTTAGTATTGTCGTTGTTATTGTTCCATCGATCCCAGCACTTTCGACAGAGGTTCCCGTCTATTTGCCAGGCCGGCTTAGGGTGGTAATAAAACATGCCTAGCTTAGAATTACACATCGCGCAAAAGTTCAACTTTTTGTTATGGTCTGTATCCTTTTTTTGATAGCACGACTTACACAATAGTGTACCTGACTCCATTTGCCACTGCCATCGTGGCTTATATCGGTCCTGATGATCGCTAAGCTCTTTCTTGCATATCGCGCAAATATCAGGAACCTCTTTCTGGTCAAGTGTGAACTCTTCTTTAGTCTTTTCTATATGGCATAAGCCGCAGAGCATACCCTCAATACCCCATTCTTCGCTTGGCTTGTACTTGTGGCGCCCAAGCTCTTTGCCACATACAGCGCAATTAACTACTTGTTTTTTTCCAAAGAGGTGCAAGCAGAATTATTAATTACCTCAGCACATACAAAAATGTATACGTCCTGTTTGTACATGAGGAGGATATTGGCTAGTATCTGGTATATGTAATCGGAATTCACAAAAAAATGCTCATATTCTGTGATAATCAAAAAACATTCAAAAAAAGCAATGCTTTTTAACTACCACATTGCTCTCAACGCTACAATGAACAAACCAGTTATAGCAGGTGTTGCGGCAGGCATTCTGCTGGCAGGCCTTATA
>DASUUV010000022.1:0-31127 GCA_036373895.1 Nitrososphaera sp.
TTATGTTTCAATATCCAGAACAATTTGCAGCAGTGTTAGAAACCTTTCTTTCAGTAACCTGAATTTGCTGCTCTACTCTCATTTCATTTCTCTGACTCCAATAACCTTAGAATATGTGACCAAAGCAGGCTTAGCTAGGCGGCACATTTGACATGTCAGTGTTTATGTATGTGCGTGCTTTGTTGTATAAGATACAATAAATAATCATATAATTGTTGTATATGAGGCTATTGCGTGTCTTTCTTAGAAAGCAGAAACATAAATTAAAAAAATAGAAGGCGGAAAAAATCGCCTATCTTTTTGCACACTATTGGAAGCCAGAGCTCACAACTCCATACAGTGTATCAAGCCTGTTGGCTGCGGAGTAGCGTTGATCACCACGAAAATCGATTTCGACGTTGGTTGGAGTCAGCTCCTCGCCTCCTCTTACGATTATGTGTACCCTTTCATCATTGGAATACATGTCACCATTGAGCAATAGGTCGGCAGTTCCTGAAACGATATAGGTGTTGAGCCCAATGGGCCTTGCCACCCTAGGCTTGAGGTCCACTATCTGGAACGTATCATGGTCTCTGCTCCTCTGTGACTCCAAGTCTACATTTTCGTTTGAGTTTTCCCTTGCTGACATGAAGAAAGCAGAGAGAGTCGCGCTGACAGGCTCTTCGTCGCTTACTCTGAGTGCAAACGTTCCAGACATCACAAATGGTCCTTCAGGGCGCGTCTCATTTGACGTGATAGTGAATATATTCCCCTCGAGATCTAGCGGCGCTTGTATGTTAAACTGCTCCTCTTCAACTACTGTAGTTCTAATGTACTCTGCTGTCACTACAATGTTATGGTCTTGGCCATCATCAGGTATGGTCACAAGACCCACTCCACCAAACGGAGTTTGGATCCACGTACCAGGAGAGGCGCTTAGGAACTCAAGATCTTCAAAGTTTGAGAAGAATATAGGATAGGTGCCTGGCGGCAGATCATCGACTCTAATTTCTGTGAAGCCCTGCTCTATCTTTTCTGCAGCTTCTGCATCATAGATCGTTACAAACATACCCTGAATTGGATTCCCTTGGGTGTCTTGTGCACGAAGTGTGAGTGAATTGTCTGTCACCCTTGGAGGCGGAGGAGGCGCTGGTCGCTCACTATATAGTGCAGTCACTGTGGTGTTCCTGCCTTCCCTGATCGTTATCAGTCCAGAGCCGCCGTCAGGTGTATCTATCCATCTTCCTGGCTCTGCTGACTCAAATTCAAAGCGCCCAAAGTCAGAGTAGAATATGGAGTAGGTGCCTTCTTGAAGCTCTATATCCATAGGAGTTCTACCGTGTTCTACTACCTCACCACTGCTTGCATCAAATACAGTGACTGGTGCATTGCGTAGAGCCTCCCCATTGTCTGTTGCAGACACTGCAGTTAAGCGAAGTGTTGATGGTACTTCGGTCCTCCCATCCAATTGTATTATATTGATGTTTTGGACGATGTTGATCTGTTCGGTTCTGACTACCACTTGGGCGCTGCCGGCAGCTACTGTGGTCGGGACTATGACTACTGTGTTAAATGACCCTTCTATGTTTGTTATTACATTTGTTATTTGGACATTGTTTATGAATATCTGGATTGGTGTGTCTGGCTGGAAGCCCTCACCGCTGATTGCAAGCGGTGAGCCGGGTTCTGCACTTGTTTCATCTAGCTGAACTGTTGGCTCTTCTTCTCCGGCTGTGTCAGTCTGATTGTTTTGTGTCTGGTTCTGTACCGTAGTTGTTGCTGCTTCTCCTCCTCCTTCTTCTTCTACTGCTGGTTCTTCAACATTGATTTCTATACTATCAGATGCATTTTGATTGTCAGTGTCTGTAGCAGCAAGAGTGACGTTATAGGTGCCAGCTTCCTCAAATGTGTGCAAAACAGTTTGCTCATCACTTCCTTCGCTGCCGTCACCAAAGTCCCAACTAATGGTGTAAGGCTCTGTGCCACCTGTTAGGTTTGCTTGAAATTCAAAAGTGGCTGGTGCAACACCTTCTGTGCCGTTTGAAATGATTCCAACTGTCAGAAGTTCAATAGATTCCTCTTCCGCTAGTTCTTCTTCTTCAGGAGCTGGAATAATCGTTTCATTCATGACGATGATGCCTTCTGTTGCATTAGCAGTAGGAGTATCGGCAGCAGGTTCAGTTACAGATTCTGCAACAGTCACTGATAGTGTAGAAACGGCGGTTCTTCTGTCGTCTGCGACAGCAAGGAATGCATACTCACCTCCTTCAACATTGGGCACTGTTACTGATGATTCAAATGCCCCTTCTTCGTTAGCAGTTTCAGAGGTCACTAGACTATTTTCATAGTCCCCTGCAGATTCAGAAACAACTACCAGCTCCTCAATTTCTCCTGTATCTGTAATATCGTCATCTGAGATGGAAATTGAGCAATCATTGTATGTTCCAGGACTTGCCCCAAAGGTGCCAATGGTGCCATTTATGCGGCCTTGAGCAATGTTTACATCTTCACATTCAAGGCTCATAGTGCCATTCACCGGCGTGCCTTCTTCAAGTACGACAAGCATATTGTGCTCAGAAATGCTTGTAGTATCAAGCAGATCCCCCAATGTATGTAGAGCATCACCATCAGCATCAAAAAACGTGTTAAAGCCCTCTGGTTCAGTTGTTGTTGTACTCTGGTTTGCATCGATCCCTTGTAGAACAAATGCACTTCCATCTGTGAGGTCGGCCTCTTCAGCTGACATAAAATAAATCGAAACTTGAGAATTAGCACCAAAATTGATGCCCTCTACTTCAATTACAGAACCTGGTGAAGCTTCACCTTCGCTAAGAGTAAGCTCCGGAGGCTCTGTTGTTGTCTGCCCTTGGGAGCTCACAAAATAAAATGACCCGACAGTCCCCGAAGCACTAAGAAGTAAGGCCACTGCTAGAGCAGCAGTTATAGGCTTTGAAATCATTCATTCAAGCTGCGTAAGTATCAGATAAAAAGAGAGACCATTCCGACTCTATAAGAAGGTATAACTGCACTTAGGCAATGAGGCTCTGAGACTACTCGTTGCTGCTGCCAGATCTGGCCTATGATGCTGGTTTCTTATTGAAAAGTTGTGGCGGTGCAGTGAGATGGAATACCAACCTCCTCATTTAAGAGACGACAGCTTTTGAAATACTGCTCATGACAGAGTACAACGAGCCATCAAGGTTCTGGTAATTCGTAGCCATTCCAACCTAGTCAAGCCTAGCTTGACATTTACAATCCAGTTGTCCTCAAGCTTGGACTATAGGGTGCCTCTATAAGAGAGAGGAGGGGTCCAGCATATCTCAACATGAACTTCATGGGGCCTATTGTTGCTGCCACCATTGCTCATATGGGAAAAAAATTATGCCAAAGAGATCATAAAAGCCTCATGAATTGTAGGATTTTTCTTATCATAATCTATTTATCTGTGAATTTGGAAATTTATTTTAATGGGCAGATTGTTTGGAAGGGATGGCAAAAGAAAGGACCTTGTCCCTTCTGAAGAGAGATTGGAATCTGATTATAATGAGAGCGATTTTCAAAAGCGAGACCTCTACAACAAGGGTGTCAACGATATGTCTAATGAAAAGTTCCTTGACGCTATAAGGAGTTTTGACCTTGCACTAAGGATTGACCCGCAGTTTGTTGATGCGTGGATTAAAAGAGGGTATGCCCATTTTCACCTAGGTGAATATACTGTTGCTATCGCTTCCTATGACAAGGCACTTGAGGTCGATGTCAACAACGCTGAAGCGTGGAACCTCAAGGGACTTGCTTACTATAAGATGAAAAACTACGACAAAGCTATTGAATGCTGCGAAAAGTCAGTAGATATTAACCCAAACGAGGGTATGTCTTGGTATAACAAGGCTTGCTACCTTACCCTCAGTGGCAGGATCGATGATGGCCTTGACGCGCTCAAGAGATCTATAGAAATAGACATTCAGAATGCCAGGAAGGCAGTGCGTGACAGGGACTTTGAAAATGCACGTGCAGAAGAGGGTTTCAGGAGAATCATCGAAGTAGTCGTGCTCGAGTCGATAAGACAAGGTTATGACTATGTGGGCAAGATAGTATGGGTCACTGCCATGGACAGGGCGGAAGTTGAGGATGCGCTTATGCGCCTTGCCATGAAAGGTCTTGTCATCAAGCATGAAAGGAGGACCTTTACCGGCAAGGAGGAATATTACGAACTTCCCAAAGAGATAGCAAACAAGGTAGGAGTGACAAAGAAAGGCAGCTTTTTTGGCACCAAGCAAGTTTCAGCTCCTGTCCAACAGCTAAAAGATATAAAAGAAATCCTCACCAAGGCTAAGGATTCAATTGAGAAAGGCGAATTGGATAGCACGTTGGAACACTTTGACGAGCTTGTGAGCCCAACGAAGCATGGAAACGCCATGATAGAGCAGTTCTTTGACGAACACAGGGATCTTAGGCTTTACAAGATAAGGCTTCAGGACAGAGGACAGGAATACCTTAACGCCCACAAGTCTGATCTTATTGACCTGATAATAAGGATAGACCATGCGCTGGGAAGTGGCGTGACCAGCAAGCCACCTGCAAAAGATTAGGTACTTTTTGTTGCATTACACTATGTAAACGTCTTACTAGGACGTTACTTTGTTATTTTCTTATACAAGCCGCTGATTCAAGCCCGCCATTATTAGGATGAGTTTCACAAGTGCAGGCATTTGATATCTTTTTGTCTTATAGCATGGTATTCTCGATGAGTTTACATGACATAGGAAAAAGTCTGTAGAGACTGCAATGCCCCCATGAAATACGTTAGTACAGAGCTGGATGGTGCTAAGAAGTAGAGTACGTTTGTACGAACTATCGTGGCCATGTTCACTATGATAACCCATAACTTCCAAGGTGTCGGAAGCGACAAGTGCATATATACGACTTCAAGAGCTAAGCCAGACAGTTAAGATCTCGGAGGCATATGCATATACGCCAATTCTGTCAAGACAATTGGTTAGCTGACAATCTATTAATAACCTTCAGAGGCGAATGATATCTCATATGGCAAAGATATTTGCCGACGTGAGCGAGAAAGAAATCACCAGAACGGTTGCGGAAATGTTCAATGAAACAATGAGAGAGTATACTGATTCTGACGTTATAATTATCGGTGCCGGCCCGGCCGGCCTTACCGCTGGCAGAGATCTGGCAAAGGCTGGGGTTAGGACCCTTATCATAGAGCAGAATAATTACCTCGGGGGCGGATATTGGGTAGGGGGCTATATGATGAATCCAGTCACCGTGAGGGCACCAGCACAAAAGGTATGGGATGAGCTTGGAGTGCCATACAGGAAAATAAATGAAGGATTATACGCGACATGGGGTCCGCATGCATGCAGCAAGCTGATAGGTGCAGCCTGCGATGCAGGAGTACGCTTTTTGCAACTGACCAAATTTGATGACCTAGTGCTCAAGAACAAGCGAGTAGGTGGCGTGGTAGTCAATTGGATGCCGGTCTCTGCTCTGCCAAGAAACATCACATGTGTTGACCCAGTCGCACTTGAAAGCAAGATTGTAATCGATGCTTCAGGACACGACTCAGTTGCTGTCAGGCGCCTGATGGATCGCGGATACGTCAAATGGAAGGGCATGGATCCAATGTGGGTTGAAGGAAGTGAGGATGCTGTAGTCAATTACACAGATGAAGTATTTCCCGGGCTAATTGCAACAGGCATGTCTGTTACAGAAACACATGGCCTTCCAAGGATGGGGCCGACGTTTGGTGCGATGCTCCTATCCGGCAAGAAAGCAGCCGAGGTTGCATTGGGCAAGCTCAAGGAGATGCCAAGTCCGCCCAAACTGAGGGCGAAGTAACCTTTTATATTCTCACTTTTCCAATTTTTTCTTAATAATTGGATTTTCCTCGCTTTATTCACATCTATCATACTGCTTCAGCGCCAACACTTGATGCCAAGGTAGTGGCTGAGGAGATCGACAAGATTTTTCCAAGCTGCAAGATAGACATCAGGCCACCATTTAAGTATGAACAGAAGATGATAGAGCATGCAAGGATAGCAGACATCAAGCAGCCCTTTGAAAAGCAGCCAAACCAAGAACAAGACAGCAAGATGATGATGACGACGATTCCGCTGTACGACGGCTTTGTTATGCAGAATAAGCTTGCAGAAATGATACCTAGTGCAGAAATTAGTCTGGCTCATATCCACATCACATTCACCAGTCTTTTGACGTGCACTTTTAGTGAGGATGATTGGCGCTACCATGGCCGTGCCGTCATATGCGGCACACCTTCGATCGTTTCTACAACCGGCATAGTCGAAGCTCTAGCGAAACCCCGAGAATTCTACCTCGCTCAGATGCTTGGCGGCATGGCAGCAGACAATGGCAGTCTGAAGAAAAAGTTCGCAGGAAGGTTCATTGACTACGATGACGAGGATAAAATTAATGCAGCATCCATAAATTATGCCCTGCAGGCGATATTCTTTTTTATCACTAGCGGTGAGCCTTTTTGTAATAACAAAGATTGTAGACTCCTTAACGCGCACTGGCAGGAGGATCTGATACACACTATTGAAAAAAGAACATTATGCAGCCATCACAGGAATCTGGCAAAATAAATTATCAAAAGGTCAGCCAAGGGCTGGAAGGTTTTGGCTATGCAGCCCATTTCAGTTGAGTTTTCGCTTTCGGTCAGCCTATCTTCATGTAATAATATTCCCTACTTTCAGTCCGTTCCGAACGAATTATTAAGAGGTATCGAAATTGTGATTTTGTACTTTGTCCGACGGCCAATCAGGCAGTTTTAGGGATCAGAAGCACTACGACGTAATAATAATTGGCTCTGGACCTGCCGGATATGCAGCTGGTATTTATACTTCCCGTGCTAACCTGGGCACACTCATTATATCAGGCACCCTGCCTGGCGGCCAGCTCATGACTACAAGTGAAGTAGAAAATTATCCTGGCTTTCCAAACGGCATATTTGGACCTGAATTGATGATGAACATGCGCCAACAGGCAGAAAGATTTGGCGCAGTAGTTGTCGATGATGAGGTGCTCAAAGTTGATTTCAAGAAGAGGCCATTTACAATCACAACTCATGCCGAGACGTATACTGCAGAAGCAACCTTAGTATGCACAGGTGCTTCTCCTCGAAAGCTTGGTATTCCTGCAGAGCAGCAATTTAGCGGCAGAGGAGTCTCATATTGCGCGACTTGTGATGGCCCCTTCTTCAAGGGCGAAAACATTGTAGTCGTAGGTGGCGGCGATACGGCTATGGAAGAAGCGACATTTCTGACAAAGTTTGGTAAGTCAGTCAGAGTGGTTCACAGACGCGACTCTCTGCGTGCTAGCAAGATCCTTCAGCAAAAGGCCCTTGAAAACCCAAAGATCGAGTTCATCTGGAATAACGTTGTGGCAGATATCAAGGGCAACAATAAGATTTCAACTGTCCTAGTCAAGGACATCAATACTGGCAAGGAAAGAACTATCGAGACAGGTGGTCTCTTTGTGGCAATTGGTCACGAGCCCAATACTGCAATTTTCAAAGGACAACTCGAGCTCGACGATAAGGGCTATATCGTCCTGAAGCAACACACAAAGACAAGCGTTGAGGGGGTGTTTGCCGCTGGAGATGTTCATGATCATAGATACAGACAGGCCGTAACTGCTGCAGGCTTTGGCTGTATGGCAGCAATTGATGTCGAAAAGTGGCTTTCTGAAAGAAAGCATAGCTGAAAAAAATATAATAATAATAATAATAGTCCTGTAGGCGTTTTACGTGAGTGTAAAATTGTGCCAGATGGCTTATGAGTCCAAGTGGCTTGCAATGCCCAGAGAGGATAACCTTCATTGTATTACTTCATTTTTTGAGTTTGGTGCAGAACTTTACAGTATATTAGTGCACACGTGTAAGCTGAAGAAGCCTTCAGTTCAGGAGTAAGCCAGTTTGGACAGATATTTTGCACTCTTAAGAGCCCTGCCATATTCCTGCTCGGTTAGGATATTTTCCCTAATGTAGAGGCTCCTGAATTTTCTGCCGTCGTCTGCGAAAATGCCAACAATATTACCATGATCAAGGTTATGTGCCACCTTCAGCATTGAAGCCATAACGGATCCCGACGAAGGGCCAACAAGCATAGTCTCCTTTTCAACAAGCTGCCTTACCGCTTCAAATGAGTCCTTGTTAGTTGCAGTCATCCACTCGTCTACGACAGCGAGGCGCCGCTTGAAAAGCTCTGGAATTGCCGATTCTTCAAAGTTTCGCAATCCCTGCAGAAGATGGTTCTTTTGCGCCTGTATCGCAATGGCTCGGACGTTCTTGTTCTTTTCCTTCAGAAATGTTGCAGTGCCAGTTATTGTACCTCCTGTTCCGCAGCCGGTAAGAAAGTGAGTGATGGTCCCGTTTGTCTGCTTCCAGATCTCAGGGCCAGTGCTCTCATAGTGTGACAAGAAATTGGTGTCGTTATCATACTGGTTTGGCATGTAGTAAATGTCAGGCCTTGGCTTTGAAATGGCCTTTGCAAGCGCAATGCTCTGGTCTGTGCCGGCGCCTACCCGGGGGCACAAATCGTCAGATGTTTCATGGAGAGTCGCGCCCAGATCGCGTAGGATGTTCTTTGTTTCCTCACTCACCTTTTCAGGTATAACAATTTCTACTTTGTAGCCAATTGCAGCTGCTATACCTGCTAGTGCAATACCAGTGTTGCCGGATGAAGGCTCGATAATGATGCTCTTGTCCCTCTTTAAGATCCCCTTCCTTTCTGCATGCTTTATCATCCAGTATGCAGCCCTATCCTTTACAGAGCCAAAGGGATTATGCCACTCTAGTTTAGCATATAGCTTGACATTCTTGGTAGAAAATGAACTGAGCTCAATCAGTGGTGTGTGTCCTATTTGTTCGACAACATCAGGTCTTGCAACTGCCGTCATTTTTTCTATTTCGCCTTCTTTATTACGAATTCAAGATCTTTATCATTCTTATTTAACGATATCAGCTGATGTCCATTGCGATTGACCCACCTTGAAATGTCCTCTTCCGACTCAGGGTCATCTGCAACTATCTTGAGCGTATCACCTATCGTGAGGCGCTCGACTTCCATCTTAGTGCGGAAGACTGGCTCAGGACAGTAAAGTCCCCTTACGTCAATTGACTTAGTAGGTGAATTACTCATAGTAGCGAATCAGATAAAATTATAGCATCATAATATTAAACGTTACAGTTGTTACCTGAAAAGGTCTCGCTCCTTTGCCCTCAGTAGCGGCTTGACTGATGTTCTTGACGCTTTTTCAAAGCTATAGCCTCGGACTATTGCCACTGGCGTGCCTTCGGCCTTGCCCATTACAAGCTCGGCCGCAGAAGCTATCTCGTCTGCCACTGCAATCTCAGTTACTCTCAATTTTCTGCCATACATGTCATATGTTCCGATGTAACTCTTGATAGGGTTTATTCCAGCTATGCCTATTGCAACATTTGTTTGGCCGTTTCTAAACGTCCGGCCAAAGGTATCGGTTATGATCACTGCTATTTCCTTACCGATCTTTTTCTTTACCGCGTCCTGGATCCTGCTTGCAGACTCATCGGGGGCAACTGGCAATAGCACCGCCATATCACCTTCCACATTGCTTTGGTCCACGCCAGCATTTGCACATACAAAGCCGTGCTTTGTTTCTGATATAATTATGCCATTTCTTGCACGCAAAATTTGTATTGATTCTTTCAATATCAGCTCCATCACGCGTGGATCTTTATCATGATCCTTTGCCATCCTAATCGCCTTTGTCGAAGGCTTAATGCGGGCAAGGTCTACAATACGCCCTTCTGCTTTTGATACAATCTTGTGCGTGACAACAAGGATATCACCATTCTGGATTTCTATTTGGTTATCGGCTATTGCTTCAAGGATCACTGCGCTAAGATCGTTGTATAGTCTAATGTCATCTGAAATTCGAATAGAGGTTATCTGTATCAACTGCAGTGATTGAAATAGAGGAGTTAAAAAATGAGTTGGTTGCTAATGCCTCCTGCTTGCTGCATTTATCAATACGGCCTCACCAAAATTTTTTTTTAACAAGTTCAGGAGTAAGCTCAGGTCGCGCTTGTCAATAGAAACATCGGCCTTTTCTCTCACCATGTCTACAGGGCAGAATCCTACCGTGTAGCCAGCCAGAGCAAATAGCTTCAAATCATTGGCACCGTCTACTACCACTACAGTATCCTCCTTCCGGATGTCCCATTGTCTTATCGTGGGTCTAATTGCAGCTGCCTTGTCTGATGTGACATTCATTATCACATCCTCCAATTTGCCATCCTTGAACACTAATTCGTTAGAGAATATCCTATCGATTCCAAGCTCCTCTTTCAGCCTGTCTGTGATTATTGTGAAGCCGCCGGATACTGCAATCGTTTTCCATTCCGCCTTCTTGAGCGCAGAGCAAAGCTCTTTTGCGCCCGGCATTATTGGCAGGCTTTTGCCTATCTTCTCGGCGTCTTCGTAGCTAATCCCCCTTAGTGCTTGCACTCGGCGTCTGAGCCCCTCTTCCCAGTTGATCTCGCCTCTGATGCCGGCGTTGGTGATATCCCAGATCTCTTTCTCTTTTCTGGGACCCATGACCTGAGCTAAAACTGGAAGGTACTCAGCGTTAAGCAGAACACCCTCCACATCAAAGATAATCAGCATAGTAGTTGCTTATGCAAAACAAATTCCCGTCAGTATATTAAGCTTCTCCACGTATTTTTTGCTATTAGTACTATTATTAATGTGCCCTTATCGTCTTTTGTCTCTTGTTGTTAAGGTAGTCTGTCAACAGTACTTTGTCAATGTCCGCAGGGTTGATGTAGTATGATCGCCCCTTGACATACTTTTCCATTTCATTGACATACCCAAGCAAAGAATCCTCTTCGCTGATCATTATAGTATCAATTTCAATATTTTTTGAGTGGACTTTTTTTGCCTCTACAATAGTACGTTCGCCAATATACTGGTCGACTTGTCTGTAACGGTAGCTAAGGTACACGAGCTCCCCTGATGCAATGTCAAGATTCATACTATGATCGTGCTTGACAACATCAAGGGTCCCCCGGTCTGGCGTGTAAAAGTGGGAATAGGGTCTCTGTGACACTATTTTGTCCTGCTCGCTTTTGTCATCTATAAAGCACGCGCTGGGGTGACCATCCGTCACAAGTACTAGGCGCTTGTTAATGGCGCCGTCTTTTTGCAATATCTTGTTTGCCAGCCTGAACGCGGCCTGGTAGTTAGTATAGTGCAAAAAGTCAGAGCCGGGCTCAAAGGTCTTTAGATAAGGTATGTCATGCGGTTCCACCTTAGATGCAAGCGCGCCAAACCCGACAATATAGACTGAGTCTGAGGGAAAGAAATTACGGTTCAGCAAATAGAGACTCCAAAGTGCACGCTTCGCGGCCTCAATTCTGCTCATGTCTCCATACATTGATGAATACCGCATAGTGGAGCTGAGGTCGATACAATACACTACTGCTACACGGACATCCTGAATTGTTTCGTATTCTTCAAAGTCATCCACATCAATTTGGAGCGGCAGCTTCAGACTGCCACCATACTTTACCGTGCGCTGGATGGTGTTCAGCAGCGACTTTGGAACATTAAGCAACCTGATGTCATCACCCGGCTCATACTTTTTAGTAGTATCCAGCACAAGTGACCCCGATCCAAAGTTCTGTGATTCGTGCGTGCCGTATTCGCCAGCCTTGAGGGCCTTCATTACATCACTAAGTATCTTGCCGCCTATTGCAGTAAAGCCCTTAGCGCTAAGCCACTTTGGAGAATCCTTTAGATAGCCCTTTTGCATGAGGTATGCAACGAAGGGCATGCCATAATCGTCCCCGCTTTCGTCCCTTGAATCGGCCATCGATCCCGACCTCGGCTGTTGTTGTTGGCTGAGTTCCTGCTGTTTTGAAAGCGATGACATCACACTCTGAAGGGTCTGCTCAAGCTCCTGCAGGCTAGGCGTCTTTTCCTTTAGTGCCTCTCTTCCTATTGCCTTGAGCAGTTTGTCTAGCATATTGCGGGGGAGCTCACGCTGACCTTGGCTGTCCTGCCTTTGCTCCTGACCCTCTTTATCTAGTGGAAAGTATGTGAATTTCTTGCTGCCGAGTGAAGTATTATGCGAGGTCATAGATGTTGTTATCCTTTTTGTCCAAGAGTGGAGGCTGAGTGTGCCGCAGGCCTTCAAGTATCACCTCAGTCATAGATGCTGTGAACTCCCCGTTCAAGTTCTCGCCCAGTGAGATATTGTCTGTCTTTATTCCAAGCTGCAGCGCTTGCTCGATCAGGTGTTTTTGCTCTTCTCCTACTCTAGCAATTGTTTCCTTCACCGCCTGCTTGAGTGCAGGGAACTTAGAGAGTTGTGACTCATAGTCAGAGTCGACCCTCTTGCCGCCACCACCACCAACCATTGTTTGCGAAACTTGGAATGTCTTGTTCTTTGCAAAATCATTCTTTACTTTTGTCAACTGTTCTGGCGCTAGCTTTTGGATGTATTCAAGTGACACTTCCTTTAGCGTGCTTTCTATTATAGAATCAAGCACATTCTTTCTGTTCTGGCGAGTGTCTTCCATTTCTGCAAGCTCAAATTTGGATGACTGGTGGATGCAGTGGATGTCACAAAAGCGCGGAATCACTTTAATGCCATATATAATGGAGCGTGTACGTTCCGCTTCTCCTACCACCATCTCCATCGAATGCACCGACATTCTAACGCTGACTCCCTTATCATGGTTCACATCGTGGTGCACACGAGTCATCTGTGTTATCTTAGCTATCGTTTTTATCATAAATACAGGCAACATAACGTTCTTGGCATCTGCAATCTTTGCTTCCTGAACAATGATCAGCATCTCGTCTTCTACTGTCTGGGGATAGTGGGTGTCGATATGGCTTTTCAACCTGTCAAATAACGGCTCGATTATCTTGCCTGAGTGCGTATAGTCGACGGGGTTTGCAGTTGCAATTATTCTGACATCAGGTTTGAACACGATCGGATACGCCCCTGTAGTAAACTTGCCCTCTTGAAGAACACTGAGCAGGGACACCTGCTTGCGTGGATCGAGTACCGGCAATTCGTCAATGCACAATATACCGTGCCTTGCCTGCAATAGCTGACCTGCAGAATATGACTCGATATTGTAAAGCTCGACTCCCTTTTTGGCTATCTTGATTGCGTCAATCTGCCCAACCAGATCCTTGACTGAAATGTCCGGCGTTGACAGTATGTACTTGTACCTGTCTGCGCCGCTTACCCAGTCGATCTTGGTCTCAAGCTTATTCGCTCGAATGATATCCTCGCATTCTGGCGACACCATGAATTCTGGTTTCGTTCTAGAGATTTCAGTATCGGTCAAGAGCGCGATTAATTCATCTTCTGGAATTAATATAGGAATATCGCTTGTTATTGTACCCCTTACTATAGGAATTGGCGAGAGGAGGTTCTGCGCTATCGCCTCTGCAATCTTGGTCTTAGCTTGCCCTATCTGGCCAACAAGTAGTATATCGTGGCCCGACAGGATTGCTCTATTGATGGCAGGAACAACGTCATCGTCGTAGCCGATGATGCCCGGGAATGGGTGTTCCCCTTTTTTCAGCTTGGCAATCAAGTTGCTTCGCATCTGCTCTTGAACAGCGACATATCTGTAGCATATATTGAGTAGATCTTCGAGTGTCCTAATTTGCTTGTAATCCTCGGGGACGCCTGACATTATTTCACTATACTTTGGTTTTGAAGTATAAGAGCGATGAACTGTTTCCTGTATTCTGGAGCTCATATTGAAGATGGAAGTTTCTTAGTCAACACAAATTTAAAGATTGTTAGAACTCAATTGGGCTTTTTTGATGGCCAGTTGTAGTATTTATGATTCTCCTCTACGCTTGCTCTTCTACCATTTAGACGGCTTATCAGCCAGCAATTTTTTGAACGTCAGATTGCTTCCTCTCAACAAAATTGTTTAGCCACTAGGGGCCCATAATTGTGTATAATGCTTTGCTGAATCAAATCACGCCAATAATCAAAATTTTGACCAAAAAAGCTTGTGAATTCAATAGTGAAGATCTAAGGCTCGTGCAAATGGTAACATTGTAAATATTACAAAGTTTTTGGCCTGTCGCATCCAGCATGGTTTTTATTGCCGAATATTGTTTCGTGATTTTGGTTTGTCTGCATCCGAGTATAAACATATCCTCAGAATCGCCGGAAAGGACATTGAGGGCGGCAAGAAATTGATAGTTGCTCTTAGTGAAGTAAAAGGTGTGGGCTATAATTTTGCTCAAGTGTTGATTCAGTCGCTCAACATTAACCCTAACATGCGTGTTGGTTTTTTGACTGAAAACGATATCCGTGAGATCGAGCAGGCGATCTCCAACCCTACTAGGGCAGGGATCCCGCAATGGTACCTCAACCGGAGGAAGAACATGGATGACGGCTCGAACAACCACATGATAACTTCGGATCTTGATTTTGCTGCTTCAAATGATATTGAGCGCGAAAAGCTCGTGATGAGTTGGCGTGGATATAGGCACATGTTTGGTCTAAGAGTAAGGGGTCAATGTACCAGAACCACGGGCAGAAGGGGTGGAGCAGTGGGAGTCAAGAAACTCAAGGCGATGCCTGGAGCAGCGCCGGCGGCACCAGCAGCTGCTCCTGCTCCTGCTCCTGCTCCTGCTCCTGCTGGTGGTGGTACAACCAATCCAGTCCCACCATCAAAGGAGCCAGCCAAGAAATAGACGGTAGTGGTGCTAAATGGGAGATCCTCGTAAGGCAAAGAAAACCTTCCATAGGCCCAGAATGATCTGGACCACAGACCAGCTGAACGCCGAGCTTTATATCATGGGCTCTTATGGCCTTAGGAACAAGCGCGAGCTTTGGAAGGCCGAGACGGAGGTCGCAAGGATCAGGAACCAAGCCCGAGCTCTTTTGGCACTTTCAGCCGAACTGAGGGCAGAAAAGGAAAAGAGACTGCTGAACTTTTTGAACAGGCTTGGTCTAGCAAGAGAGGGCGCGACGCTTGATGACATATTGAACCTAAAAATCGAAGACCTGCTAGAGCGGCGTCTTCAGACAATAGTCATGAAAAAGACCGGCACCACTTCACCCTACCAAGCAAGGCAGATAGTGAGCCATGGCCATGTCTCTATAGGCAACCGCAAGGTGAACATACCAGGCTACATAGTGAAGGCGGGAGAGGAACACCAGATAATGATCCATATTGAAGTCCCCGGCGCTGCTGCAGTGCAGCCGGCGTCGGCATCATAAACTGCCTACAATATATATCCATATTCTCATATGATAAACCCTACTCGATACCATGTTTAACGACACAATGCCCAATGCGTATAAGATAAATGCAAGGGGACACGATAAATGCAAGGGGACACAGTTGCCTGCATTTCAGATTATAAGCACGATATAGCCGGCAGTTGGTCATTCTGTTTGCAAAACTCGCTATTACAAGAAATAAAGATTTGAACCATTCAAAACTGAATATTTAAAGAAAAAAGAAAAAAAGAGGTATAGGTGATTTCTTATTGTGGATGCTCGCCTGCTGATGTCCTGGTGCTGCTGCTTGAGTATGATCCAATTGGGACATCGGGGAAGCTCTCGCTCATCCTTTGCTCTGCCACTGCGCCTGCCTCTGCGAGTATCCTGTCCACTTCTTCACCGCTTGCGTCGAAGGCGAATGAGGTGTGGCCCAGAGATCCTGCGCTCATCATGATGTCGCTGAACACACCATTGATTTCTCCAAGTTCTCTGTCTACTTCTGGCATTACTCCTCCAATTCCTGTCCTCACTTTTGTCAGTGCGCCCATTGCAGGACCGATTGCCACCATAACATCTCCAAGATCAATAGTGGATTCCAATCTGAGCTGTATCTGTTCCAGCGCGATCTTGAGCTGTGAGATCATCTTGGTTGTCTTTCTCACTTGGGCGATCTCGTTTGAGATCATCTTGCCCTGCTGAATGTCATGTTTCTGAAGAGCATAAACAGTTTGGTTGAAGAGAGATCTTTCTTTGCCTCGTAGTTTCTCCAGAATCGTCTCTAGCTTTTGGTTCTGTGCCTGAATCTTCTTCTTGGCAAGCTCGATTCTCGGTTTAAGTGGTTGTGCTTGGCCGACATTCTGCTTTATCATCTCAGACATTGTTGGTTTATTGTCCTTTACCCAGTTGCTGCTGAAGCTTGTCATAGCAACTAGCCAGCGATAATAGCGTTAAATAGAAACGTCATAATTGAATAACCATCTGGTTATATTTTGTAGACATACTTAGCTGCCTACGCAACTGGGTTGGAAAAGCTATTAAATGCAATGAGATACGCTAGACTAGCATTATGGGGAGGACAAAGGTGACAAAGAGCGAGGATAGCTCTCAGGAAGAGGGACTTCCCAAATGGGCAGAAGACGAGATAAGATCTGCCCAGTTTGGCCAGCCCGAAGTAATAACAAGGACCGGCTATTTCCTTGACATTTACGAAAGTGATTACAAAGTCGATATCCAGGTCTACGAGCAGATGCCTGATGGCAGAACAATCGTTGAGGGTCTAGATGTACCCAAATCAATGAAGATGTCGGATTTTATGAAGGGCTTTGTATATGAGTACAAGATCAAAGTGTTCATGGCTAGCTTGAGCTCCAAAGTAGTCGAACTCCTTAAGATGAAGTTTGACCTTGACATGAAGGCAATATATCGTTTTGAGTTGCAGGAGCTACAACTAATGGATGTCGAATCTGACCTACCTGCTGCGTCGTCATTATCCTCTTCCCCTGGAGAAGAGGATAATGACGACGCATAATCAGTGAAGGTGCCGGCACTATATATTAATCCCACTTAGTTCACTACCCACGGTAGCATGTACTTGAACCATACGCCATCCAATCTTGAATGAAGAGAACTATTATTTCCAAGCGGGACGAGTTTTGCGTAACAAGTGTCACTACTCTCTTTAGGTCAAGCACGAAGTCAGTCTAATTTTTTGGCATTTCACCACCTCCAAGCATTCAAGGCTGAAAATTTTTCTCGACTACAATATGGCTTACGACGGTCAACTTCCATTCACGCCCTCGTCTCAAGCGATTCAGAAGAGAGAGACACTAGGATAAGCCAAGCACTGTGAATTGCATCTAAGGGCTGGTGCGGAACTTGCGACTTCGTATGTTGCCGGGACTGACCTGGCATTTACTATGTAAATCAATTACTTGCAGGCATCGAGCGAAGAAAGACTTGCAGACAATGCCATGATAGTTTGTCACTGTAATTGATTCAATTTCCTATAAGCGAAGCTTGTTGATGCTTTTGAAGAAGAGATATATTGCAAACATATGCAGATTGCACTGTAGGCTTGTGGCGTACGTCAATTTTGTTTGCTAGATGAGATAATTTCTTATCATCCCTTTGATATAAGAATGAATAAAATTATGCGAACCTTGCTTTGTAAAATCCAAAGCAACTTGCATTATAATGCCTTAGGAAGCCCTTGTGATAACTGTTACCTTGCAAGGAAACCTCAGGTCTTCTTTATGGCCAGCCCGCCCTATTGTGTAGTGCTACTATCACTCCCCGGCTTTTTGTCTTGATTTTCTGTGATTGGCTGCCGGATGTCTGGAGCCGAAACCCTGTATACAGTGATCTTCATGAGAGCGATCCAGGTAAGGACGAGTGGCACATGGTAAGTAGCTATCCTCCACGCAATAATCACGTTCAATTGTGAGTCTTTGATCACGTCCTCAAGGTCTGGTATGCCACTCAGATTCGCAAGGTATGCCCAAATGCCAAGTTCGGCAAGCCCTGAGCCCCCTATTGTTATTGGCAGGTTTGCCACTGCCGTTGATGCTGACGTAGCCATCAATGAGTCAAATAAGCCGATTCGGGGTTCGATTGCATTGGCAAGCACCATGAATGACATGCCCTGAAAGATAAATGCAATAACGGTTATTGCTATTCCAACCGCAAATGTGCCGATTGATTTTTTGGAGTTGAAAATTTCCCGGCTCATATTACACAGGTCTTCAAAAGCAGTATTAGATGCATTGATCAGGCTCTCTGCCCTTTTTTTTGACAAGAACTTTTCTACTATCCTCTGAGAGAATGACGGGAGGCGAAGAGTTCGTTTGGCAGAAAAGAGGATAAGTCCTAACCAGAAGGCCAAGGTTGGGATTGTTACCAGAATTACAGCCAATCCAACAACGCTTCCGCCCCGGTAAATGGCCAGCGCGCCAGCTATAAATGCCAGCACCGAGCCAACGAATACATCTGCAATTATCTCCATGGTCGTTACCCATGCGGCCTTGCCTGGCGGAACGCCATTTCTTGACAGCCATGCTATCCTGACTAATTCTCCACCTACATAAGATGGAGTAGTCTGAGTAACGAATTCGCCAGCCAGCCTAGCAGCTACAGTCTTGCCTGTAGACGCAACGTTGTAACCAAGAAAATGTCTGATAAAATACTTGAATCGCAGTGCCTGCAGCAGCATTTTGATGATCGCCGCAGCTGCAGCGGCTAGAAATGGTACAAGTCCAATAGCAAGAACATCCTGAGGTGAGACGTTAGTAGTAATGATCAGGATAATGAACGGTACCACGCTTGCAGGTATGGCAATAAGTCGCCAGTTCAACTACTATAACTCTGCCTTTGATAGAAGGTAGTACTATAATAAGGAATGTATAATCTTTAGCCTGTTTATGTACAATTTAAATGCAAGCCTGATTTGGCAGTTCTATAAAGTAGATGATGCATTGTGAGATGTATGGATACATACCTCATACATGACGATAGACACAGCAGACAATCATCAATCACTTTTTGTTATAATAGAGCCTGTTACTTGACTACCGTATATCTGTGTGTCTCTCTAACTGCCTATTAATTGAGAATTAGAAATTGGGAGCCCAGATTAGGCGCTAAAGGTTATGAAATATTGTGTTCTTCTAACAGTCATTAGTATACTGTATGCTGCGACATCTAGAGGAAAATAAAAAAAGAAGAAAAAATAGAAAAAGAGTGTTCGTGTCTCACTTGTAGAGCAGTATGTATTCTACTACTATTGCTACCCCGCTTCTCCTGCTTCCGGTGCTACTATTCCTCCCCCTCCAGGTGGCGGTGTTGTTCCTCCACCGTCATCTATTGTTACATTTCCATTCTCGAATGGAAATGCTTCTCCTAGATCAGGAAATTGCGGTCCTCCTTCGCCTCCTGTCTCATTAGTTAGTGGTGGGGCTGTTATTGTCTCATTAGTTAGTGGTGGGGGTGTTATTGTCTCATTAGTTAGTGGTGGGGGTGTTACTCCTCCAGTCCCATTCGTTGTGACATTGTTTATGATGGTAATCACTTGGTCAATGTTGGTTACCTGCGTATTTTGGATGGTGATAAACTGCTGGATTATGTTGTTTATCTCCTGCTGTTCTTGTGGACTTAAAACGCGTGTCTCAGCATCATTTAGGTCTGATGCGCAGATTACACCTACTGCAGCTGGGAGCCTGACATTTTCATTCTCATTTTCTACTACTGCGAACCATACCATAAGGTCACCAGTTAAAGCTAATGCATAAGACTCCAAGACTTCCAGTTCAGAGCCACCCAATATCTCTTGTCCAGAGTCTGCAAACTCTCCAGGTAGACAGTATACAAACAGTATAGATAACGAGTCAGCTTCCACCCAGACAGGATTTGACCATCTTGGCGTAAAGACAACTCCATTCACCTCTTTCTCTCCTTGTTCCAAGTTTCGAGTTGTGGCATCTATCGTATTTTGGAGCCGGTTTTGCTGATCTAGTTCTTCTGATGTTAATGGTATTTGTTGAGCCATTGCTGACGGCGCTATAAACAAAATGCCTGCAACCATCATCAGCAGCAGCGTTAGTACTGACACTTTTCCTGTTAATGATGATGATAGTTTATGGGATTTTGTCATTTCTTTCTAGGTCCTCCTACTCTTCTTCTCTCCCCGTTTGCTGTTTTTGTTGTTACTGCTGTTACTATGGAATTATTCTTCCTTTCATTGTTGTTGAGGTTATACATGATCTCTCACTGGCAAGAGCGAATACAATGGATAAAAGACTTCCTGCTCCCTAGTTGAGCGAGAGAAAAATCAATCAATTAGCATTCTTTTTACTATTGCGGATGTGGATGGAAATTGAATGATAAATAAAGAAAGAAAAAAGGTAAAGAGATAAGCTCACAAATGTTCCTATGTGATAGGAACTATTATCGAAGTGTGCTTGAGGTCATGAAGCGTACATCGGTACAAGGGGTCGGTATACCCACTTTCAGCGATTTCTTCAATAACGACGTCATGATGCGTTATCGCTCTAAGTACTATAGGTGCGACCAGATGCCATATTATACATTCGCTCTCACTGTATAAAAAGTAGATATACATCAGCACCATGTTTCCCTGATGGCAATGAAGGCGATATTTATAACAGGAACTGCAGGGTCTGGGAAATCCCTCCTTACCTATAGGTTACTCCAGTGGTACAGGGATAATGGCGCTTACCCCGTTACGCTTAACCTTGACCCTGGCGTAGTCAACCTGCCTTATGAGCCAGATATTGATGTCCGCAATTACGTTGACATTGCCACTTTGATGGAGAGCTACGGGCTTGGCCCCAACGGCTCACTTATAATGGCAAGTGACATGATTGCGACAAAGTTGGATGAGATCCAGAAGGAGGTGGATGAGCTGAACCCGGACTACCTGATAGTGGACACTCCTGGCCAGATAGAGCTCTTCGCGTTCCGAGCAAGTGGTCCATATTTTGCTGTAAACCTCCATGCGGACAACAAGGCGACGATATTTGCCTTCGATGGGATGTTAGTGTCATCCCCGATCAACTTTGTGTCTATATCGCTTCTTGCGTTATCTGTCAAACTGCGGTTGAAAATGGCTCAGATAAATGTGCTTACAAAGCGCGATCTTGTAATAGACAAGCTAAAAAATATCATGGAGTGGGCGGGCTCGAGTATGGCACTTGAACATATTCTCAATAGCGAAAAAGATGCCGAGTATTCTCTCTTGACTAAAGATCTGGCGCGCAGCATAAGCAAAGGTGGCTTCGCCCAGAGCCTCATAGCTGTTTCCAGCATCACGATGAGTGGGATGGTCAACCTAGCTGCCGCCCTTGCTCGAACCCTTAGTCAGGGGGAGGACATTTAGGTGACTGTGAAATCGTGTAGCGCGGCTGCCCCATGCTCAACTGCAAACTTAGGGCCAGGATACGATGTGTTTGGCCTTGCGCTAGATGCACTTGAAGACAAAGTCAAAGTAAGTAGGACATATCCTGGCGGCGGAAGAATAACTATCAAGAACAGCGATCAAGCGATTCCATCAATGCCTGAATCAAACTCAGCTGGTCTTGTAGTAAAAAAGATGATGCAGGATTTTGAGATCAGCGATAGCACAGAGATCGAGATCACAAAAGGTGTGCCGTCTGGCTATGGTGTTGGCAGCAGCGCTGCTTCAGCAGCAGCTGCTGCCATGGCATTTGACGCACTTCATGACCTAAAGATTGACAGGAACAGGCTTGTAGAATATGCCGCGGAAGGCGAGGTCGCAAGCGCCGGTACAAAGCACTATGATAACGTCTCTGCTTCTTTGCTGGGTGGCTTTGTGATTTGCCATATTGCCAGCTACAGGCTGCAGTTCACAAGGCTAGAGCCTCCCAAGGACCTCGTCCTTGTTGTTGCAGTTCCGTGCCTAGAAGTGCCAAAGAAAAAGACAGAGATGGCAAGGAGCGTCCTTCCAAAGGTGGTGCCGCTCAAAGATGTTGTTCACAATATTTCTGGCGCAGCCACAATAGTTGCAGGCTTTGCGCTAAAGGATGTGGAAACAATAACGAGAGGAATGGACGATGCTATCATCGAGTCAGCAAGAAAGCATCTGATACCCGGCTACTATAGCGTCAAACAGAACGCAATTTCTGCCGGTGCGCTTGCAGTCACAATAAGCGGTGCTGGGCCTTCCATGATAGCATTTCTGAAAACAAACAAAAATGCAAAGATGGTAGCCGCCGCCATGGCCAAAGGGTTCAAAGAGACAGGCGTAGAGAGCAGGACGTTTGTTTGCCGGGCTAGCAAGGGTGCCCGACTTTTAGCATAGTAGATTCTACTTTTTGCTCTTGTTGAGGAAAGCGGACATCATTTTCTGTCTGTCTTCGTGAGCAAAGCAGAGCGCCCAACCATAGATCTCAAGCCTAAGTCCTGTCTCTAGATCTGTGTCCATTCCCCTGTTTATCAGCTTCTTGCTAACCTTGACTGCGACGAAACTGTTCTTCGCTATCTCCTTTGCAAGTGCAATGCACTCGTCCATCAGCTTCTTGTTTAATATCTTGGCTATTTCATTCGCCCTTTCCTTTTCCTTTACCGCGTCACCTTTGGGCACCTCTGGTGGAAGTTTATCGTCAGGTCCTAGGCTGATTACCTTGTTAACAAGCCCTATCTGGTAGGCCTCATCTGCCATTATCATTTTGCCCGTGAATATTAGCTCCTTTGCCTTCGCCGGACCTATGAGCCGCATCAGGCGTTGTGTTCCGCCCCATCCTGGAGGTATGCCTATTGTCACTTCGGGCTGTCCTATCTTGGCGTTGCTTGAAGCGATCCTGATGTCGCAGGCCATTGCAAGCTCGCAACCGCCGCCAAGAGCAAAGCCGTTTACTGCAGCAATTACTGGTTTTTCCAACCGGTCTATTCTGTTAATTACGTCTTGAGCGGAAGTAGCGTACCTTTCAGCCTGGATCGGATCGATGTTGACCATGTAAGAAATATCTGCGCCTGCACAGAATGAGCGCTCACCGGCGCCGGTAATGACTAATGCTTTAATGCTGTCGTCAGCTGCAAGAATATCAATCATCTTTGAAAGCTCAGATATAACGTCCACATTCATGGCGTTGAGTGCCTCTGGTCTATTTATTCTTAGAATTGCAATGTCACCCTGTGGTTCAAGCTGAATGTACTTCATGGTAGACATATTGTGAGAGTAGGCAGCATTCCTTTTCAATAAAATCTTATTGGTCTTGACTAGCAAGCTATGGTTAAAAAACTAGGTTAGAGATGATTGCCATAATGGTCACGCTTCACCGCTCAAACGCTTACAGCATGAAAGACGTAGATGTTGTTGTAATAGGTGTCCCTGATGAATCCAATTCACACGCCAAGCGGAAGGGAACGAGCAGGGCACCTGAGGTATTGAGAATAGCCTCAAACGAATCTGAATTTTTTCAACGTGGCGGAAAGCTGATCCCTACTTGCCCAATGTGTGGAACTTTTGATCAAAAGAGGATATTTGATGCCGGCAACATACCAAACAAGCAGGAGCTTCGAGATATAGTGACTGACATTACTTCACGTGGCAAGCTGCCGATTATGATTGGCGGGGATCACTCTTTAACTACTGAAGCGATACATGCGGTGTCTAATGCAATTGGGAAAAAACTATCACTTTTGTACTTTGATGCCCATCCCGACTTTGTTTCTTCTACTAGGAATTATTATGGCTCCGTGCTTACAGACTCGACACAATCGCTCAACTTTAGAAAAAGTATGTTGATAGGCACAAGAGCTGCTGAGCCAGAAGAGCTTGAAAATGCAAGAAAGGCGGGTTTGATGATCGTAAACCCGCTAGAGATTGTTGAGCTAGGAGTAAAAAGAGTGGCGCAAATGATAAGGGCACGAACAAGCGGATCCAAGGTCTACATTTCAGTAGACCTCGACTGCCTAGATCCAGCATTTGCACCAGGGGTATCAGTTCCTTCACCGGGAGGTTTGTCATCCATAGATCTCATCTATCTACTCAACAAGGCAATCGGTGCTGGGAATGTCGTGGCTATCGACATTGTAGAACTAGCTCCAGATTATGACATTAATGGCGCTACTGCGATGCTTGCTGCCAGAATAATGTCAGAATGTATCGCGTCAATCTAGCGTTTGTCCACCTTTTTTAATTTAGTCTTTATGTTCAATGGTTTGATTTGACTTGGCCATCATCGAGCCAGTAATTGTTGCCTTTAGCTCTGACACGTATTTCCTCTCAGGTTGTTATGCATTCATGATATGTTCCGCTATCACTTCCCGCGTAATAGAAGCAACGTCGTCGAATGCAAAGTTGTCATCACAGAAGATATTGCCCAGCCAGTATTAAAAACGAAAGACATCTGCCTTTTTACGATGCGGCGCATATTGGGGTGTTTTTCTATGGAGGATGAAGGTGCAGGAATTGGCTGTCGTCATAATTTTAGTGCTTTTTCAGTATACCATGCGATGCAGAACAGGTCGCGTCGCATTTACGATTCCATTCTGAAAGAATGATCTAAATTAGTTACGCAGTTTGATCGTAATCTCTTCTCCCATTCCTATTGGCACAGTGACTGACTGGACATTGGGCTTGGTGTGCACATGGCGCGCATACTTTCTCATAGCGGGTCGGAAATGGTCAGGATAAAACATATTATCTGCTGCAATTATCCCTCCAATTCTTACCATTGGTAGGACAATGTCAAAATATCTTATGATGTTCTCTTTATCTGCATCAAGGAAGACAAAATCAAACTTGCCTTTGAGCTTACACAGCAGGTCAAGAGCGATGCCTTGTTTTATCTCTATCATCTTATCAACACCGGCCTCTTTGAAATTTTTCAATGCCTGCTCTACTTTTTGCGGGTTCATCTCTATCGTTATTATCCTTGTGTGATGGTTCTTGCCCATTGCGTCGGCTAACCACAGTGTGGAAAACCCTGCTGATGTACCCACTTCTAATACGCATCTTGCCTTGATTGCCTTGAGAAGTACTGAAAAGAACATACCAGTATCGGCTGTGATAGCAAGCATCTCCTGATCAGGTGCAACTTTTACTCTACCGCTTCTTTCCCGGTTTGACTGCCGATCAAGCCTAGATATTACGCTGAGAACCTTGCTGTCCATGCCTGCAACAATGTATACACAGGATATTTTTACTTTCAACTGTTCTTTTGCTTCAAAAGTGATAAAATGTTCACTTTTTCCGCTCTGTAGTTTATCCTCGTTACTGATTCTCGCTGTCTAAGCAGTTGGTCTTTGCGGGCCTTCCAGCCTTCAATCGCAACCTTATAGTCGTCTGATATTAAAGGACTCCCCGACAAGGTAAATCAACAACGCGATGGCCGGCTTTTAATCGTTGCAGGAATCAAACTACTAACTTTTTTATTGTCTGGTGTCAAGAGAAAATGCAATGGAATTTGTTAATCTTGAGGAGCCCGATGTAAGCAAGCCAATAATGATTGCAGCCATGCAGGACATGGGAAATGTCGGAAGTATCGCCATCGATTTTATTAACAAGAGTCTCAATAGCCGGTTGTTTAGGTATGTCTTGCCGCCTTATCCAAATTATGTTGTTGATAAAGGAGGCCATATTGACTTTCAACAAGAAAGGTGGGAATACCGCTACATCAAGAGCATCATCGTTTTTGGGGGCGGAGTTGGGCAGCCTCAGACCAACTATGAGCTTTATGAATTGTGCCAAGATGTCATCAATATTGCCAAGTTGTACTCCGTGCAACTAATTTATACCTTGGGCGCATTCCACACAGACCGAAACTATGGCAAGGACCCAATGACACTTGTCACAACGACCTCACAAGAGCTAACAGACCAAATAGTGAAAATAGGACACAACACCACTCCTGGCCCGTCGCTGATAACGGGTTTCAATGGCCTGATACTGGGCCATGCTAAAAGAAACAATATTCAGGGTATTGGCTTGTTTGCGGAGATCGACGACCCCCAGATGCTGCAATATAGATCAGCAAAGAGTCTCGTAGTTTCGCTTGAAAAGCTGACATACCAGAGGTTCAAGGGGTTAGAGGAGCTGGACGAAATGGCTGGCGCAATTGAACGAGAGCTCGACAGGATGAAAAGGATGGGCGGCGACTCTTTATATCGCCCCTAATGAGTGGTCTCGGTGGCTTAGCCAAGCCTATCTAGGTTCTACATATTATTGTTAGAACAATATTATGCCCGCTCTCCAATCTTTCGCTCCTTACTAGTGTGCAGCGCATCAACCTTCTTTATCATCTTCCTCCTCTATCTGCACTTTTGCGCCTGAGTGGCCTACTGCCTTCAACTGTCTTTTATAGGCAGCCACGATCTCATCAATGGTCGTAGCATCTTCTGGCTTTTTGTCGTCCCTTATCTTGCCTGTGAATTTTGGAAAGCGTAGAGCAAGACCATAGCCCGGCTTTATTGTGTTCTTGGCGGCCGTATGCGATGGACTCATGGTGATCTCTGAGGCAATGACTTCAATAACGATCTTAGGCTCAAACCAGATGTCCATTTCCATGCCGGTATCGACCCTTGCGTGCCGCTGGCTTATTATATGCTTCTCGAGCTCTTTGTGGAATTGCTCAATGTGCACATCGGTAAAGCCAGTCCCTACCTTGGTCACGCTGCGGAACATGTCAGTGTTATGATCATAAGCCGCTAACAGTAACGCTCCATATTTGCCAGCGCGCCTTCCGCGACCATGCAGTGCGCCAATGATGACAAGATCAAGTGTATCCACAAGATCACTTGTGTATTCACGCTTGAGCTTGACCCAAGCATATTCTCTTGCACCGGCGCGGTATGTGCTTGAGAGATGCTTTATCATGACGCCCTCACAGCCATTCTCAATTGCAGCCGCCATGAACCTATCGATCTCAGATGGCTCAGTTGCAATAGTCTGCTTGATCAAGCTTAACTTGCTATTTTGGATCCTATCAACTATTTTCTTCAGCAGCTTCCTCCTTTCCATGTATGCCATTTCTGTCTTGCTCTTGCCGTCGAAGTAGAGTACATCAAAAAAGTTCATGACGACAGGATAGCTCTCCATTGCCTCCTCTACGCCATATTTCCGTCGACGGTGCATCAGTTCCTGAAAGGGAAGATATTCCTCTGTCTCTATGTTTATGGCCACTACTTCACCCTCCAGTATCACTTCTGATTTTATAGACTTTAATGCATTGGCAATATCCGGATAGTGGCTCGTAATCTTTTCGAGTCTCCTTGAAAACAATTCTACTCTATCCTTGCCCCTGTGCACCTGTACCCGCTCGCCATCCAATTTATATTCTACTGCTGCCCTGCTCCCCATGCGCTCGAGTGCTTCTTCTGCTGTCCTGATGCGTTCTGCAAGCATCGGCCTGATAGGCTTGAAGAGTGTTATCTTGATCGAGCTGACTGCTTCGAGCCCCTTGGTTGCAAGCAACCTTGCCACTGTGCCAAGGTCGCTTGAGACGTTATACGCATTTTCAAGCACCTGCCTGTTTGCCTTGTCACCAGTGAATGCAATCGCAAGGGCGTCAAGCACAGTGTAATCAGCAATGCCCAGCCGCAGCTGTCCCATGATGAACTTAATTATGTAACATCCCTCTGCAGCCGTTGCATCATTCAGCAAACTGCTTATTAGACGCAGTTTGAGCTCCTGTGAGCCAACGCCAATTGTCCGTGCAACTTTGTCAAAAGTAGAATATACGCGCTCGACTGTCATAGGCTCTGAAAATAGTGTTGATTGGCTCTTTGACTTCATGACTTCCAGTGTCGCCTCTCCAAGGTCACCTGTCTTTTGGTATATTCGCCCTATTTCCGATACGTCTTTGCCAGACGAGCTTGCAATTGCCCTGAGGACCATTTTTTCTGCGACCCCCATCTCTATTCCTTCATAGTCGGGGTAAAGTTTACCCTGAATTAGATAAGTTACCTTGTCGATAATGTTGGCGGGCGTCCTTTTGAGAAGCGTAACAAGGTATCCGGTAAGCGCAATTCTGCTCGAGGTTTGTTCCATATGCTCAAATGTCTCTACTAAGGAATTGAAATCCAAAGCGCTCCAAATCTGTACGCTTTGAGTGAATATTAAACTATGATATGCGTTAAGGCGGCTACTCTGGCCGAAGATGAGGAACCTAGATGATTAGGGCAATTATCCTGTAGAAAGCAGGTCAAGCATACAAGGTGTTGGCTGGAGACCATACCCTAGTTCTATAAGATAATGCCCATTAGTGACACTTTTATAGCACTAAGCTGTCTGGGGGTTAGCTATGCAAAAAGGAGAGGTTCAGACCGCTTCGGGAAAATTTCCCGAACCGATGCCAACTAAAGCAACCACCTCAGCTAAAAAGTTACCTGTAACCTATGCTTTCAGGTATATCAACAGTCCAGACACAAAGAAGCAGTACCCGAGAAGGTTAAAACAATTTTTTGACTTTGTTAGTATTGAAGGCGCTAACGTAGAAGAGCAAGGACAAGCCTTCTTACAGCAAGCCAAACAGGAAGGCTCCGCATGGGTAGCTCAGAGCTCATCAAAGAATGACTTTGACGACGTGATATTCACCTTAATAGAATTCTGGGAGAAGCATCATAAGCATGGGTAACTGGGTTACCTACAAGGGCAAAACTGTTCAATTAGATGAAGAAGATCCTCGCACAGTTGGCGGCGGTAAACCTGTAATTCCCACAACTTTATGAACTGGATCTATACTGCACGCCCCCTTCCCTCCTGTAACAAGACGGGCACAAAAACATCGGAGCTCTAGTATGAGCTTCTCTTCTTGCAGGCTTTGCAAGCTTGGAGGCTGGTACGATTTGGCTGTGGTGGCTGTCTAGGTCAATTTTAAAAAACGTGGTATGCTCTGCGTCGCTCATTTTCTGTTGTCATCATTAGATATTCGTCATAGACTTCCTGCGCTGCATTTCTTGTTATTTCATTTTCATGGTTTAACAGCTTGTGCTTCTCTACTAACTCACGCCTTTTTGTTGCTTTTGCCTCTTCTAATTCTGGTCGTATAAGGTATTTCTTTTCTCCACTTGGTATAGTTGGGTCTTGCATCTTCTTTTCTAGGCGTGCGATGTCAACATCAGCCTGCAATAATTGATGTAAGATATAGCGCATCTTTTGTAGCCCATCGTATCTCGCTTGCTTCTCCTGTTTGATTTTGTTCTCCCACTCTTGACGATATGAGCACTTAGAATGATGTTCTTGTAATAATCCGCTATCTCGCCGATCTATGGCTACGTTGCAGACGGGGCAGTAATAATTCGCATCATGAAACTTTTCGGCTTCTGTAGCTCCTCCTTCAGTCTTGCTTTTGGCTTCCTTTATCGCTTTCTTACGCTTTTCTTTAACTGCAAACATCGCATCGACTATCTGTTTGTCTGTTAGCCTAACATTTGCATCTACCTTGGATATCGTCCCAGTTTCAAATAATGTTTTTCTGTTTGGCATGTTTCTTCTTCTTTTCTTACTAACTCTTTTTATTAAGGCAAAAGCTATAAGCTTTATCCTCTTATTAGACAAGTTAAATGTCATCATCAAGTAATAATAATAACTATCAAGCCGATGTCGAACTCAAAACCCGAGCTCTAAATATGTTATACACAAAAGCTCGTGAAAAAATGAAGGAGACTGCTGTAGGTGAGCCGCCAAATGTGTCCTTTACATTAACCACAGAGCAAGCACTAAAAGAAGTCATCAAGGAAGCAAAAGAGCAACTAAAGAATGGAAAAGTGCAGGTGCAAGAAGGATTGGATAGAATGATAGCGAGAGAAAATGACACTCACAATCTTTCTGTTCCGCAGCACTGGAAAATTTTGGTGGCTTCATCATCCCAGGAAGACTTACTCCAACTTAACAAAGAGGTGGATGAATCAATGGCTTCTTTCCTGAAGCGTGTGCGGCAATCTGACCCGATCTTTGAGAGATTCAAACAGGAGCACCACGCTAAGGACCCAGAACGATTCGATTCGATACTGAAAGAATTAACTCAGAAAGGGTTGATGGATTAGAGATAGAGAGCAGAGGACTCCACAATCAGGGGTCTGATCGCAATCCCCACTACTAATGCTCGATAAGAGCCAATGCCCGTTTGAAGCCTCTTTTATCTCTCTCCTCTTCTCTCTCTATTTTGTTCGGTTTGGGGCTTTCCTCTACCATATGTACCTCTTACGATGCGTGTTATAGCACTTCTTCTTTGCCATTTTGTCTTCTTTGCGTGTGCCAATCGCTCTGTTGCGTTATTGTTTTGGCTCTATAGTGAAAGAAGACTTAAGCTTTAAAAATTAGGTTAAGTTTTTCACGGGTAGATTTTGAGATTTTGGTTTCAAATTGTTTTTTAGCAACCAAATACTATATAATTACGACGGAAGAGGGGGATGCGAAACTTTCCGCTATCTTTTTCATATTTCTTGATATTCCCTGAGTTCACTGAGGCAGCTAAACAAGAACGATTGCAACAACTGAGGGAATCGATAATACAACTTGTCTCCTTAGAAGAGAAAGAAGGAGGAGGAGAAGAAGAAGAAGAAAAACCTAATGGCTTAGGAAAAAACTCCCCCTACTAATGTTCGAATCAATCGCAATCCTTGCCAGCTGCCGCAGAGTAATCATCAGCAGCAGAAATTAAGCTATTATTTTGGCAGGACCGTAGGGGGAGCCTGTGTTTACACCCTTCTTTTTTAGATTATGTATATTATTAATATTATTGTTACAATAGTGGCAAAAGAAATCGTTTTTTCCCTATAAAGGATAAAATGAATAGAATATATTATAAACAAGTGTATTAATTGATAATTACTCATGTTCGAATCAACAAGACGAACAACGTCAGGACGACACAAACCAATTGTTGTCTTCGTAGCAGTAGCTGTTGCGGCAATGTTGCTATACGCAATTCCAGCCCAACAGTCTGCGATGGCAACCAACGGACCAATAATACCTGATACCGAGGACGAGACAGAACAGGACTTTGCACAAAGACTAATCGATGAAACTACTCAAGATATAGAACAAGATCAAGAACAAGACCAAGATATAGAACAAGATCAAGAACAAGACCAATCAAATGAACAAACTGCAGAGCAATCAAATGAAGCAGACGTGTCTCAGGATGAAACAAATGAGCAATCTAATGTACTAGTAACAGGTGACAACGATGCAACCACTTCACAATCCGGTAGCAACACCGCAAACGATAATTCAGCAGCAGCAGCCTCAGAGGGAGGTGCTGGAGGAGATGATTGGAAAGAGAAGGTGAAGAAACACGCTAAAGGAGGATCTGGAGGCGATGGTGGTGACTCTAGCGCTGACGCTGCAGTTGGCATAGATCAAGACGTATCAAATGATG
>DASUUV010000023.1:0-6312 GCA_036373895.1 Nitrososphaera sp.
TCAGCAGCTTCAACATCTTCTTCAGCGACTGCTAGTGTGGCGTTGCTTATAGTATTCTGAGTCTCTGCTGGTAAAACTTGAGCAGTTACAGCATAATTTGCAACAAATGGCGTTCCGTCTAGTGTGTGAAGCCACAGTGCACTACCCACAAATGGAATTGATTCTGATGGAACTGGTGTATCTCCATATGTTGGAGTAATTAGAGTGATCGCTATGCTAGTCTGGTTATCACCCGGTACCGTAAGCAGTGTTCCAAACCCATCCTCTGTAACATTTAGTATGGATTGCTCAGTTTCATTGAGAGTTTGTATATTCGCAAGGACTACCTCTACCGGCGCAGAAGCTGTATAGGTGAGTACTCCACTATAGACAGAACCATCTTCTCTTAATGGCAAATGAATTGCCGCTTGATGTTCTCCATGGCCAGGTAGCGGATCTTGTATCGAAGTTATTGTTCCTTGGCGGACTATTCGTTCTTGTCCACCACTTTGTTGTCCTGTAGTAGCGCCACCGCCGTCTTCTTGTCCTTCCGTTTGTGCAAAAGATATTGTTGCCGCTCCTCCTGTAGCTATTGCTCCCGTTAGTGCCCCAACGGCTATAAACAGAGCAGTAGCAGCGATTAACGTGCGTTTGCTTTGTGCTATTGGCATCAAAAGATTGAAGCCAGTATGACATTTATTGATTGTCAACATATGTTACGTTGATAATTACTGATTCTTGTCATAGAGTTTGCTTCCCCTGTTAGCGTTATATAGGTCTCATTTGCAGCTCAAAATCCTAGAGATACTTGCAAAATTTATTTTTAGCTGAATTTAATTGATACAAGTCTTTATTTTTTCTCTTTTTATAGAGAAAATTATAATAATAGGCCATAACAGCAATCATTCTTTCGTTACTATTGTCTGGCTTTCTTGATAGACTTACATGAATACCTCTATGACCTAAAGACCTTATCGTCTGACAGGTGAAAAGCTCTGGCTTGGAGGAAAAGCAGCAAAAACAATACTACCACCACCACCATCACCGACCGGTTGGTACAAGCAGTACCTGACAATACATCTCTTCCAAGCTCTAACCTGATAAGATATAAAATACGGACCGCAAGATAAGATATTTGAAAAGACAAGTGCATTGACAAAGGTCTTAGAGCAGGAGCTGTTTGAATGATGAAGGTAATAATCTTCTCACATGAATCTGATCTTGACGGCCTCTATTCTACCGCGATAGGACTTATGCGCTATCCTCAGGCAATGACTGTGTTTTTGGGCTATGGTGCTGAAAATTTCAATAAGCTTGGTAACTTTATTTACTCTGCAACTCGATACTCGTCGTCGTCGTCGTCTGAGTCGGGACAGATAGTCATTGCAGACCTTGGGCTCAACGACGAGTTGATCGAAACCTGCAGGAAGACATTTTCAGATGCAGTACTCAAGGGCTGGAAGATAATGTGGGTTGATCACCATCCTTGGTCACAGCAGGCAATTGACGCGGTCAAGCCCTTTGTTGAAATTGTGCTTGATGTTTCGGGAAGAAAATGCGCAGCAGACCTAATGTATGAAACCCTTCTGCCCGGCAACAGACTGGCTGCAAAACTTGCAAACATGGCTCATACCATGGACTTTTTCACAAGAGATCAGTACCTTACGCCAATATCGGAGCTAATACGTTACTATCAAACATTCCCTGACTTTTATTATCGCCTGTCAGATCTTGCAGTGAAATCTGCTAGGGGTATCTTGTGGGATGTGGAGATGCAAAATGACTACAACAATTATGTACTTCTGCGTGACGAGGCAAAAGCGCAGGTCTTTGACTCCATGCAGATAAGAGAGGCTGGCAGGTTCAAAGTAGCATATGCCCAGTCGTCTCCGTACCTACAGAGCAGCTTATTTTCAGAGGAAGTGTTTGCTAAGACAAATACCGATGTAATGATGCTCTACAGCACTAAGGGCAAGGTAAGCATACGGCGTAACAATGACGCAATTTCATGCCGTAGCATTGCAGCTAACCTTTCAGACGGAGGAGGCCATGACTACGCTGCCGGCGCAACGTTCAAGAGCGACCCTTCAGATACTGCTGCGGTTATTTCGGAGCTTCAGGCAGCTGTAGGCAAGGCATTGGCCAGCAAGTAAATAAAGACATGTGAGAACACTCAAATACTTTAAAGGAAGATTTGCTGAAATAGTATCACATGATAAAGGGCAAGGTCGCTATAGTGACGGGAGCAGGCGGTGGAGTTGGAAAGGCGATTTCAAAGAGACTGTCTTCTGAAGGATGCAAGGTCATCATGCTGGGCAGAGACAGAACCAAGTTGCAAAAAGCAGCTTCTGAAATTGGGAATAAGAAGAATACGATGACAGTAATAGCAGATATTACCAAGGAAGCTGAGGTACTCAGCGCAATCGATCAGACGATCAATTCATTTGACAAGATAGACATCTTGGTCAATAATGCTGGTATAATAAACGATCCAATGCCCTTTCATGAAATGAGTGAGGATCAGTGGGATGACCTTGTCAAAACCAACCTTTTTGGCATGTTTAGAATGACCAAGGTTGTAATCCCGGTAATGATGAAAAACGGGGGTGGCAGTATCGTCAACATCTCATCTGTGCTCGGCATCAGATCTATCCCTCGAGTGCCGCTCTCGGTGTACGCTGTGACCAAGGCCGGCGTAATAATGTTCACAAGGAGCATTGCAGTTGAATATGGACAATACAAAATTCGTTGCAACTGCGTTGCTCCTTCCACTATCCGGAGCTCAATAATCGAGCCGTACCTTCAGGATGAGGGAGCTAAAAAACTTCTAGAATCTACATTTCCTTTGCGTGTAATAGGCGAACCGGAGGACATATCCGGAGCAGTTGCCTATCTCTGCTCTGACGACTCCAAGTGGGTCACAGGTACTATCATGATGGTGGATGGTGGCCTATCTGCAAAACAATAGCTGAAACCATTATCAGAATTGTTGTGCTAGTACCTACTACAGACGATGAAAGATAAAACGAAAGAAAGCATTGATGCTGCAAAGCATATGCCTACTTACGATGCAACGCGGATCAATCGTGTAGTGGAAAGAGCGGCAAGAAACCCTGATTTTGTAAATCGCGCTGTGGCCCAGCTTGCAGGCCTTACATTTCCGGCATTCAAGCATAACATCATCGATCATGTCAGAAGCATCATCAATACCCATGATGAAGAAGAACAAGATGATATTGTCACCCTTTTTGAAAGCCTTGATGGCTATATCCAGTTTCGCGATCCGTACCATGTGCAAAAGGCATTTGAAGAAAATATCCCCTCCAAGAAAAAGGATTACCAGATAACCGACAATACGCGCGAAAGCCCAGATGTTAGGATCCGCCAAACGGATGCTGATGCTAGCATCAAAGACCGGGAGGCTATTAGCGAAAGAGAGGAGCGCAAAGATTACCCTGAGGTCACCCCAACTGCAATGTCAAATTTCATCTGCGACAATTGCGGTAAGGCATTTCAAAATCAGCAGGATCTGGTGCATCACAGGCAATTTGAAAGCGGCACATCTGCAACATAGGAATAAAAAAATATGCTACGATGCTGATAATTTCAATAGTTTTTACTAACCCTTAATACCTCGATATTCTGATAATAGGGGGATATATGGTATGAAGAGGCTGGACATCCTTATTCCCCACGAGCGCCTTACTGATGTCAACGAACTGCTGCACAAGCACAAGGTAGGTGGTATGTCATTCTATGAAATCAAGGGGAGGGGAAGGGCGAAAAGGGAGCCCGTTTCAGTTGGAAGAGGGGTCATGCGGTATACTCCAGAGTTTGGCTTTCGCACTAAAATTGAAGTGCTGGTGCCAGACGCTACAGCAAAGGAAATCATTGATGATGTGCTCAAGGTTATAAGCACCGGCTCTGCATCTGACGGCAAGGTCTTTGTTTACGATGTTGCCGAAGCATACGATATAGGAAGCAAGGAAAAAGGTGACACCGCCCTTTAACAATCTTCTTGTTGGTTCTTGATTTTTATCTTCGAAATTATATTTTAAGCATCTCCTAGTGAAACATCACATCATTGTTGCTACTGTCCATATTGAGAGAGAGGTGGACGGCGGCGTAACAGCAGGAGTAAATGAGGAGTGAGTACACACGCGCGCCCCCCATCCATGTCGTCATCGGCGTCGATTTGGCTAAATCAACAACATATATTATAATATATGTTCTTCATATTGCTCTCTCAATTAGTGGCGAACATTCGTGCGGCGGAAAAGGAAGTGTATAAAAACACATCCGCTTCTTTCATGTCCATCCCCTGCTCGCTTGGAAGGCTAGCTTTGCAATAGTAAAATAAGATAGCATAGCTCTTGGCATGATCAGAAAATTATTAACACCTTTTGAGAAAGAGTTATAATCTTGCAGAGCCGTATTTCGGTATGGCAGAAAAAAGAACCATGCCGATCTGTTTTACTTCAGACCAGCTGAAACTGATAGAAGAATATGCAAGGAGAAGAGGCATGCTAAATGCAAGTCAGGCTATTGAAGATCTAATAACAAAATAAAAAATTTAGATTCGCTATAGCGCGCCTTCGCCGCGCTGCTTTGATCCGATATCGATCACCTCGTCCACATCAGAGACAAATATCTTGCCTTCGCCAGCAAGCCCTGAACTTGTGCTGTCCAAGACCTTTGAGATTACGCTGTCAGCCATTGAATCCTCGGTGACAACAACAATTGTTGCATTTACATTAAATTCCGGCCGATAAGTGCTTGTGCCTCTTCCTGAATGAATTTCTGGGCGGGGTATCTGTCCGCGCCCTTTTGACTCATAATAGGTAAAACCTCCCAAGCCCAATTCTCCCAGCGCCGCAAAAGCGCTTTCCAGCCTTGCAGCAGGAACAACTGCTTCGATCTTCTTCAAGATATATCTAAACCCAACTCGAAGCTAGGTAACGCTTTTATTAAAGCATTTTGCATTGCAATAGAATATAAGAAATCTGTATACTTGTGTTAAAAAATAAAAGATTTCTAGCTAATAAAAAAAGGGGGGGAGGTCAGCTCACGCTGACTGTTCCGACCATGTTTGGATGCAGTAGACAGAAGTAGGGGTACTCGCCTGCTTCTGTAAAGGTAAAGTCAAATGTCGCCGCTGGAGCCATTATGCCTGAGTCAAACCTGCCATCGGGTGTTACAGCCTCACCTGATGTGGCAGTGTGTGGTTGAGAGTCGTCGTTTGTCCATGTTACTGTACCACCAACGCTAACTTGAGCAGGGTTTGGTGAATATGCATCAGTAGTCAGGCTCGAGGAGCCAGGGACTATGGAAACGCCGGTTGTGGTTCCTCCACCTTCTTCACCAGTAGCGCCTGTCTCTGTTGCTCCACCTGTGTCTGTCTCTGTTGCTCCACCTGTGTCTGTCTCTGTTGTTCCACCTGTGTCTGTAGCGTTAGTTTCCCCAATGTCTTCAGCTGTCTCTGGTGCTACTTCTGCTTCTGCTCCTTCTGTCAAATTAGCGTCTGTTACGTTATCACCTAACACTGGCAAGGTTGCATTCTCTACTGTAGCGATGTCTGTTGCGTTCTCAGCAGGTACCTCTTCTGCTTCTGTTACGTTAGCCGTAGATGGTGGGCCAGATACCATCGGGCTTCCTCTTGGAGGCACCATTGTCCCTGCTGGGTGATCATCTGGAGTTGCCTCGGGAGTTGCTAGGACTGCAAAAGCTGAGCCCTTGATCACATCGTCCAGTGCATGATCTACGCCAACATATATGCCCTCTTCTGGGAAGGTGGTTTCAATTACGCTACCTGAACCTGGAGGTATCCACCAACTCTCGTCATTCAATACCTGGGTTCCGTACCTATTCATCACTGAGCCGTCATGGACGCTTAGTATGCTAGATATGAAGTGGAATGCTACTCCGTCATTTGGACCTCCATTGACTATGTACCATCTTGTCAGCTCACCTGGCTGGACCTGGAATATCTCGGCGTCTGGGTTTGTGGGTATCGTGACATGTGCTCCTATCTCTGGAACGTACTTGAAAGACATGCCATTAGTCATTGTTAAGTCTGGAGTTCCAAATGCCATCTGGTTAATGTCTAGGTTTCCTGTGCCATTTGCTGGAGTGAAGAGGCCGTCGACATTATTGCTGTAGATCTCGCCAAAGACCATATAGAACTCCTTAGCCGGTCTCTCGTTCTCTGGATGTACTACAATGCCGCCATACATTCCATTCGCAATGTGCTCCCATATGCCATTGAGGCCATCAGCGGCACAGTGGTAGTAGAACACACCTGCATATGGTGGAGTCCATGTCCATGTTACGCTC
>DASUUV010000024.1:0-23570 GCA_036373895.1 Nitrososphaera sp.
TCATATCTATTAATGGTTCGTCTACATCGCTTTCTTCATAGAAATAAAGATGATGTTCATCTGCTAAAGATACATGTGCCAAAAGATCACTACCAATATTTTTGCAGAATAGGAATGGGTGATTTTCTTCCTGGGCATGAAAGTCACATCGTGGGAAGATTTACACCAAAAGAAGGAGACACAGTTATTGACATTGGCGCGCACATAGGCCGCTATACCATAACGAGCTCAAAGCAGGTTGGTAACACTGGGAAAGTAGTAGCTATTGAAGCTGATCCTGACAATTTTCAGCTCCTAAAAAGAAACATTGCTCTTAACAATCTGACAAATGTTCTACCATTAAACTATGCAGTATTTTCCACAAGAACAAGAATGAAGTTATATGAGCAATCGGCTTCAGCTAAATATAATAGCTTAATGTTGGCACGGGCCGCGAAAACTAAGAATTATGTAGAGGTAGAAGCAGATACATTGGACAGTATTCTCAAGCTAAATAGAGTAAATCAAGTCAATTGGATAAAAATAGATGTAGAGGGCGCCGAGTTTGAGGTATTGAAAGGCTCAACTAAAACGTTATCTAGTGATAATGTATCTCTTTTTATTGAAATTCATAATATTGACGATCCAAGCCATTATGATAATATTGTTGACTTTCTCAAATATCGTAATTACGAAATAACATTTGAGCAGCGGTATGATGGCAGCGGCGAAAGTCATGTAATATTTCGTAAGAAAAATAACAGTAATAACAATTTAAAAAATCTTTGATGATGTTTCCATAAATCTAATGCTTTTTGGTACCGTGGTTAACTTGTCAACACTAAGCCTTTTCTTCTTCAGTTGATTCATCGCCAAATATCCTCATCTATTCTAAAGTCTCCATGCATTGAGGAGATGTTTCGAATGAGACACAACAATATATAGCATTATACCTCAAATTAACGCCCGTCGCGATGATTTGACAGACACCGCAAAACAGTACCTGCTTATTTGTTTGTTCTTCTGTAGATGAATCTTCTTATATAATCTTAATCTGAAAAATTAACAAAATTTTACAAATACTTAATCCCTGATTCTATTTATGATATGTTAGCAAATTCGCCTATTAGTCCAACCATTCCAGTGGTGGATTTGGATCGCGCAAAAAGGTTCTACGAAACAACACTGGGCCTCAAACCTGTACCTGCCAATAATGATAACACATCTGGCACAGCTACGTTTGAATGTGGCAAAGGCACTCGTATAGATCTCTACCAACGGGGCCCTTCAAAAGCAGACCATACTGTAGCTACATTTGAAGTGTCTGATACAGAAGGGGAGGTTAATGCTTTGAGAGGGAAGGGAGTTGTTTTTGAGGAGTATGATATGCCTGAAATCAAGACTCAGAATGGTATAGCGACGCATGGCCCGCATAAGGCGGCATGGTTCAAGGATAGCGAAGGAAACATTCTTTGCATTCACCAAATAATAAGATAAACTTGCTTGCATTCAAGCTAAGACAGAAAAACCTATACCTCTGAAAACTTCTTCATCTGCAGCGGATATTCTCGCCACATTATTTGTATTGTACAAATAAGAAACTATTATTTGTGTTTGATCTTCTTTGCTGTCTCTTCTTTGTAAAGAAAATATCACTAATTTAGTATATACTATACCCACATCTTCGTTGTATGCCGTGGTTGAGCTAATATGCAACTTAAGGGTATCAATTAGAGAAAGTCTGATCTATTGAAAAAGTGGATTTTGGGAAATTTCATAATTTCTTCTTTGTTCTTTTTCCAGGCTGAACTGATGAGCTGGTCTTTTGACGGGCTACATCTTTCTTTATCCTGACAAGGTGACCGCTTGGCTCCAATTTGTTGCTAGACAGCCTGTCAATTGTAAAATGGAATCCGATAAGGGGCGCAAATACCACGACACTTAGCGTCGCCAGGTGATAGCTCTGCAGGTACAACAGATAAAGCGTTATGCCTGCGCCAGTCATTATTTCAATCCAGGTACAGGTGCACAGCTGTATCGCGACATGCTTTAGATTCATATATACACTAGAGTTCGTCACTTCATCTATTTCATTTTTTCTAGATCTTGGCCGACATCACAACTAACCGTCCTGAACCTTAGTGGTAAGCTTTTTGGATAGTTTGTATCCAAAGCCCATAGCAATAAAGAGGGTAATCAAGCCTGCAACCATAGTTACGATAAGGTTAGTCTTAATGACGTAATGCATCACAAGCGTTACCGCTATGGCAGGAATGGAAATGACGAGCGCTAAAACTGTGCTGGCGGCAAAAACGCGGGTTGCAGTGATCTTTTTTGGCTTGTCGCTCATCATGATTTCAACAAGGATTTTAATTTATTAGCGTGACCTTGCAGCCAAAAGAAATTTATTCCCAGCCAATCTGTTGTTTGTAGTATTTCACCAACTTGGCATGCATCATCCTTTCGCCTGTCGCCTTGGCCTTTTCCATCTTCTTCATGTGAGAGCGAAGCTGGCTGAGATCGCACATACACACACCTGCAATTGGCTTATACTTTGTTCTCGATATCTCGTGCTTTTTGTGATCGGCGTAGAATATCGGTAGCTTGGTCAGGCCTACCGTTGCCAGTATGCCGCCAACCATCCAGTATATGATGCCGGTTGAGATCATTGAGGCAAATGGATTGACCCCTGCTACAAACTGCAAATATGCCAGAGGAAGGAATATTGAGAGTACAATTCCAACAGGCGTGGAAAACATCGAGGAGGCAGAGAACCTATCGTAAGGCTCTACTTCGCGCTCGAATTGATTAAGCAATTTTTCCAACTTCTCATCCAGTTTGGTCTCTTCCTGAAGAGATGAGAGCTCCATTTGTATTATTACATTGTCTAACTGGTAATTATTAAGTTTATCTGAACTTTCTTATTTTTTGGTAATTCTACAATATTCCTCTTCAGATTTGATTTTTTTATATATTCAGAAGAAGTAACTTGGTATAAATAACGGCTCTGATTGTTTTGGTTTGGCATAAACGTTGAAAAATTTAGCTGAAGCGTCCAAATGGCTAAAAATTCATTCTATGACCTATATATAGCATAATATTATACAATTATGTTAATACAGCTTTTGACATCTTATCGTGTCAATATTAATATTTCAATCTTCCTCAACAAAAGTTGAGAAAATGACATCACAACAATCAAAATTGATCTTTTCAAGCCGCCGGCTTGAAAACGTCTCTCCTGACGTGCTTATCAAGTCATTCTGGGTCAGTTCAGCGCTTGCGCTGATAATGACGCTTCCTCCGCTTGGGATATTCCTAGCATTCCATTACAACACCGGCAACATTCTTGCTGGTGCCGTTGTAGGATTTAGCCTACACTTTGTCCTTCTGGCACTGTCTGAAAGGATATCAAATGCACTATCACGCCTGCTTGACGACTAGCCTTTTCTCACCCTCATATCCTTTTTATAGAGTATTGGGCGAACCAAGGCATGCATTATGAGTAGCAAAGTTAGCATGCCCAGCAAGATTTTCGGCACTGTCCTCTCACACGGTCTGAGGGGCAGGATGTTAACAAAAAGCGAGCTCCAGACGCTTGCAGAATCCCGAGATATAGAAGAGCTTGTCACTAGGACGAAAAATACCGTCTATCTTGATGCGCTTGCCAAGCTCACCAAGCCCTACAGTGCGGAGAAGGTGGAAGGGGCCCTGCGTGAATATCTGGTCAACATGCACGCCAAGATGGTCACTATCGCAGGCGGCTCCACGATATTGGACGCTTATTTTGTCAAGTACATTACTATGAATCTAAAGCTCGTGCTAAAGGGCAAGGCATTGGGCAAGACTTACGAAGATCTTCTCCCTAAGATCAACTTGAGGGCTGAGGAACTAGTGGGCAGGCGTGATCTCGTGGTAAAGGCGCTCGTGGCCAAGGATCTTGATGAAGCAGTGGCCTCGCTTGCAGGTAGTGAATTTGGTGAAGATGCAGCCAAGGCAGTGGCAGCCTACAAGGAAAAGAGGGATGTCAGGCTTTTTGACACTTATCTTGATCACGCACTCTACCACGCCCTTGACAGGGCGCTGGCAACCGACGCGCAGTCGCAAGACGTAAAAAAGCTGGTCTCAACTGACATTGACTCGTACAATGTCTTGGCCGTCCTCCGCGGCAAGTTCTGGGGATTGAGCCAGCAAGACATCACCGACCTGATAGTGACTACCACACCTAAGGTTACGCGGGAAAGCATTCAGAAAATGATTAACACAGAAAAACTGTCGGAGGCTATAGGGGAGCTCAACAATACAGTTTACCGCGACATTGTTCCGCAAAATGCATCAAACGACATTGACGCAATAATGCAACTTGAAGCGGGCTTTGAGTCAGTGGCGCATAAGCGTGTCGTCAGCTCCTTTCGTGCAGTGTTCACTGTAGCGATAATGCTCTCAGCCCTCAAGTTAATGATGATTGAAGTAAAGAACCTGGCTGCAATCGCAGCAGGCGTGGAACAAAAGGTTCCTGCAGAAACAATAATGTCGCGGCTGGCTAGGCTAGAATAAAAAACCCAGCTTGTCTATAACTTGTTAAAAATTAGAAATTATGCACTATTTCTTGGCCTGAACCGGCACCTTGATGTCTTTCCAGACAAAGTTACTATAGAGCATCTTAGGCACGATCTTCTTGAACTCCGTTCCCTCGCCTACGTACCACTTGGGGAACCACTCGTACAGGTGGAGCCTGATAGTCTGGATGTATACAATGAGCCCTTCAATAAGCATGATGCCAATGTTGCCGCCGATGAGTACCGCGTAGCCGCCCCCGTGCTCAAATGAGTCGTTGACAGTAACCAGCAGCGCAGAATGCACTAGCAGCATGATTCCGAGTCGAGAGTAGCTGATCGTGTTTGACAGCATTTCTATGATCCTCACCATGATGACTTCGACGATAATTCCCACAAGCCCTCCGCCCTCGTCTCTGCCTTGGGCCTTTAGATGCTTCTCTTCTTTTATTCCGCCAATTATCATGATGACAACGGTAGCAATGATGACCAGCGGTGCGGCCTTGGCCACAAGATCTACAGTAACCCAGTCGCCAAAGACAACCGTCAGCCACGGCACTGGCTCTGTATGGGTAATGCCTGTGATGCCAAACATGCCGATAATGTCATAGCCTGACCCGATAGCAGCAAGTATCAGAGCTACCACCGCGAAGTACTGTAGGATTGTCGGGATATCGTGGTAGAACACCATCAACTTGTTGCCCTGCTTATAGTCGGCGCGAAGCCTCAGGAAGTATGCCATCAACAGATGCACTATGCCTATCGCTATAGATACCTCCAGTATCTTGACCACTTGCTCAAACGTCAGTTCAGACACACTCAGGAGCCCAACAAAGCCGAGCGGCGCAAAGATTGGCGCAAGAATTGCGATCTCTTCAAAGTGGAACCCAAACATCTCACCAGTTCCAAGACCTGCCAAGGCTGCAGCTGCGCCACTTGCTGCAATGAGGGTTCCCCATGTTCTAAGTGATCCATTACCTCTATATCGGAAAAGCATGCCTAGCCCGAACAAAAGTATACCGTGCCCAAAATCGGCAAACATCAGTCCGTAAAAAGCCGGCCAGACAAAGGCGATAATAGGCGTAGGATCGACTTCGCCGTACCTCGGTATTCCTTGAGTTTCAGTCACTACTTCAAAGGTGCGAGTATACGACTTGTTTGTAAGAAGCGTGGGCAGGATTTCTTCTCCTTCTCCTCCTCCTCCATGCTTGTCAGCGTGTGCATTCGCGTCCTCGACTACGCTAACATAATCCTTGGTCATGCTCCTAAACTTTTTCTCCATCTGGTCTGGAATGTAACCCTGAATTACCGCAAAGTTGCGGGTGCCGCCTGGCTTCCTAGTAGTTTCAAGCACATCCTTGGCAACCTTGGCTGCTTCATGCAAAGAAAGAACCTTGGTCAAAAGTGACTGTTTGAGCTTTTCAATGTTCTTTTCGATCTCTGCCTGTTTGGCTTCAAGCTCCTTGACCTTGGCGTCTGCTTGAGTATAGGCAACACTTGGATTCTGTGGCATGTTGGCCGGAATCTGGAGTGGGTGGACGCCAAAGCTCCTGAGTGTCTTTGTTATGCGGTCAGAATCGTCAGCCGCGCCGAAAACCACCATCGATAACTTTTGCTCAGAGAGTTTGCTGGTATAAATCGGCAAGTCACCTAGGGTTCTTCGGGTCTCGACTTCATCTGCGGAATCGATTACAAACAGCCCGGAAAAGAAATGTGTCATTTTGCCGAAAAGCGTCAGGTCAAGGTTAACTTTGGCTGCCATCTCAAGCGCATCTTTAAGGTTCCTGTATTCTTCAAGCTCCTTGGCAACCTTGTTCCGCTCTGCAATCACCTTCTTGGGATTGTCCAAGATGGTTGCGCTCTTGTCCTCCAAGTCTGCGATAAAGTTCTGTATATTTTCAATGAAGTAATCGGTCTTTCCCTTTGGGGCACCCTTGAACATCGTGGCCATAACGCCAGTTTCAAGAGGGATGCCAAGCTCCTTGATGACTTCGTCTATTTCTTGAAAAAGCCTCTGTGCCTTGAGCAAAAGGTCGTCAAGGTAGGGGTTAGGATGATCAGAAGGAGTCTGGATGGGGTGGAACCATTCAAGCTCTGCCAGCCTGCTCACCACTTCCTGCGTATCTACCCGGGGAAGGACTATGGTGGCTTTCATTAATTTGGCCAGTCCCATTCTTACCTACCGTTAATTTCAGTCTCTTTAAAATCCTTCCGTTTGGAAATGAAAAGGAGGCGATAGAAAAAAACTTTCCTTAGGTCTGGCCCAAGATGATAAACATCATGACTATACCATAGATGGCGATCGATTCGACCATACCTACGATGATGAACACTCTTGACTGCATCTTGGGATTATCGCTAATTGCGGCGAGACCTGCCGCACCTACAAACCCAAGACCAATGCCTGCTCCGAGGGCTGCCAGGCCAAACGCCATGCCTGCTCCTATAAGCTTTGACCCGACGTCGCCTCCAGCCGCTGGGCTTTCCTGCGCAAACGCCTGACCCACAAAGCCCGCTAAAGCAATTGAGGTAAGAAGCACCAAAAGTGAAATTATGATGCGTCCGTTCAGCTTCTCCATATAAGAGTTCGAGATAAAGTGCCATATTTAACTATAACTACTTGAAAAAGGTGAAAATAAGGATTAGATTTTAGACAGCGCCTTGCGCTTGCTTGCAGCAATGTCGTCTTTGATCTTTTCCACCATCGAGTTGTGCTCGGCCTTGAGTTCGGCCTTGGCCTTTCCAAAATAGCTTGAAATCTCTTCTGTCATGTCCTTGCGCTTGCCTCCTCTTCTGCCATCTTTTTCTTGTCCAGTACTACTTTAACCTTCTTGAGCCTGACAAACTCCTCGCGCTCGCGCTCCTCTAGGGTTGCCTTGATGAAGTATATTGCATCTTGATATTGGGGTATGATAACGTATTCAAGTGCGTTGAGCAGCTTTTGTGTACGCTCTAGCTCCTTTGCAAGACTGAATATTGCATTTTCGTATTCTGCTGCCTTGCATATGCCGGGGAGCATGCTCTTGATGAGCTTGGCCGCCTTGTCGACAGACGCGTTTGTTTCGACAAAGCCGTATGACAGCTGCTGCCTGCCCTTCTCTGTCTCGACCTGCAGCGTTGGTATTTTAACATCTACGATGCGCCTGATCTTGACGTCGACTTCCATTATACTGGGGGTCGAGTCCGATATTGATTCAAGCGTCATTGTGCCAAGGGACATATAGGCATTATAAACAGAGGTGTATATTTCATCCAAGGGTGTCCATATATCTTCCCTTGCCTTGTTTGCTTCTTCGATCATTTCGTCTATCTTTTTTAACAATACTTCGCGCTTGTCGTCTAGAATCTTGTGCACCATCTTGGCTACCTGCATCGAGCGCCTTATCTTGATAAGCTCGATCTTTGTTGCTGTAACCCTACCTCCAAATGACATATTTCTCTAGTTCTCACCCTTTGTAGTATTGCCTAACATGCTTTTCTTTGATCTTGGTCAATTCGCCTTCGGGCAGATCTGAGAGTACATCCCATGCTCTAGTAAGCGTTTCTTCAAGTGTCCTGTTCTCGTCAGGTGCCTGCTTTAGGAAGTGTTGCTCAAACCTATCGCCAGCATCGAGGTACTTCAAGTCTACGCCTGTAAGACCTGCCCTGCCCACAATCTCTGAAAGTGCCCTGACCTCCTGCGCCCTTGAATAAGCGTCATAGAGCTGATTACCAACTTCCATGTGATCTGACCTAGTTTTTCCTTCTCCTACTCCATCCTTCATTAGCCTTGAAAGTGACATAAGCACGTTTACTGGCGGGTAAATGCCCTTTCTGAACAGATCACGCCCAAGCACAATTTGGCCCTCAGTGATATATCCTGTCAGGTCTGGGATTGGATGCGTAATGTCGTCAGCTGGCATAGACAGGATTGGCACCTGAGTTACACTGCCATTCTTGCCCTTGATCCTCCCTGCGCGCTCGTAGTTGTTTGCAAGGTCTGTATAGAGGTAGCCGGGGTAACCCTTCCTGCCTGGGACTTCTTCCCTTGCCGCGCTGATTTCTCGAAGTGCTTCTGCATAGTTGGTCATGTCTGTGAGTATCGCTAACACATGCATACCTAAGTCAAATGCAAGGTATTCTGCCACTGTCAACGCCACTCTTGGGGTTATGATTCTTTCAATTGCAGGGTCATCTGCTAAGTTGAGGAATAGTACAGAGCGCCTCAACGCGCCTGACTCTTCAAGACTGCGCTTGAAATACTGCGCTTCAGAGTACTGCACGCCAATTGCTGCAAAAACTACGGCAAAGTCCTCTTTTGTGCCAACTACCGACGCCTGACGTGCAATTTGCGCTGCTAGGATATTGTGTGCCATGCCAGAGCCTGAAAATATTGGAAGTTTTTGTCCTCTTACAAGCGTTAGCATACCGTCAATGACTGATACACCTGTCTGGATAAACGATGTGGGATACTCTCTTCTTTCTGGATTCATAGGTTCGCCGTTGACATCGAGGAACCTGTCTGCAATTGGATCCGGGAGTCCGTCATTTGGCTTTCCAAGGCCATCAAACACTCTTCCAAGCAGTTCCTGTGAAACCGGCATTTCCATTGTTTTGCCAGTAAATTTCGCTTTTGTGCCTGTAATTGTAAGACCTGTGGTTCCCTCAAACACCTGAACTATAGCTTTACCAAAGCCCACTTCGAGCACCCTGCCGAGCCTGTGCTCGCCATCTACAGTCTCGATTTCGACCAGCTCATCAAATGATACCTTGGTGACGCCGTCAATTATCATCAGCGGTCCCTTGAGCTCGGCTACCTTTGTGTACTCTATTCCATAAGACGTAGTCGTCATCTCAGGCAACTACCTCCGCCTTTTTCTTCTCTGTCATTGCTGTTGCACCCTCTCCTCCTGCGGCTGCAGCCTTGTGAAATTGTTCGTTTATCTGTCTGTCTAGTTCGTCAAATTTGTTAAGCTGATCTTCTGGTATTTCAAATTTTGATTTCAGCAAACCTGGGATTATCGGCATCGCCCTAATATCTGCAAGGGGGATGCCTGCCTTCAGTGCCTTCTGAGCCTCCTTGTAGAACTTGACCATCAATCCCACCATCTTGACTTGCTTTTGAGGGCTGCAGTACGTGTCTATCTTGTCGAAAGAGTTCTGCTGCAAAATGCCGATCTTGACCATGCGCGCGACTTCAAGTACTAGCTTTTCTTCGTCTGGTAGCGCCTCAGGGCCAAGCAGCCTGACGATTTCTTTAAGAGTGTCTTCCCTCTGAAGTACATGGTACGACTCTGCTCTGAGATTGTACCATTCGCCTGACACGTTCTCCTTCCACCACTTGCTCACGTCCTCAAGATAGCCCGAATATGATTGCATCCAGTTGATCGATGGGTAGTGCCTTGAATATGCAAGCCTTGTATCAAGCGCCCAGAAGGTCTTGATGAACCTGATGGTATGTGTCGTCACTGGCTCAGTAAAATCTGCTCCTGATGGCGAAACTGCGCCTACCAGAGTGACAGACCCAGCTCTCTCTGGGGAGCCAAGCGCCCTTACCCTGCCTGCTCTTTCGTAAAATTCTGCAAGCCTTGAAGCGAGGTACGACGGGTAGCCTTCCTCTGCAGGCATCTCTTCAAGACGTCCTGACATTTCGCGTAGTGCCTCAGCCCATCGACTCGTTGAGTCAGCTACAAGCACAACATCGTAACCCATGTCGCGGTAGTACTCTGCAATTGTCACGCCTGTATAGATCGATGCTTCCCTTGCAGCCACCGGCATATTACTTGTGTTCGCTACAAGCACTGTCCTCTCCATGAGAGGCCTACCAGATCGGGGGTCAATAAGATGTGGAAACTCGACAAGCACTTCTGTCATTTCGTTGCCGCGTTCGCCGCAGCCAATGTATACGACTACCTTAGAATCTGCCCATTTGGCAATTTGGTGCAACGTCACAGTCTTGCCTGTGCCAAAGCCACCTGGAATTGCGCCGGTTCCGCCCTTTGCAATCGGAAAGTAGGTGTCAATTACTCGCTGACCTGTCACGAGCGGAACTGTTGGGTCGTAGCGCGCAGCATACGGCCTTGGCTTTCTTACCGGCCACTTGTGATACATTTTTAGCTGAACTTTTTCTCCACCACCTTTTTCAGTGGTTGCAATTATGTGCTCAATATCATAATCGCCCTCACTTGCAATATCGGTTATCTTGCCGCCCGGATGATTTGGTGGAACTAAGATGCGATGAGTCAAAAGAGGTGTTTCTTCTACTGTTCCTAGGATCGATCCAGGGCCTACTTGATCGTCTTTTTTCACGCTGGGCTTGAATCTATGTTTCTTTTTCATGTCGACTGGGCTTGTCACCACGCCTCTGCCAATGTAGGCACCAGATTTGGCTGCAATCTCATCCAAGGGTCGTTGAATGCCATCGTAGATCTTGCCAATGATTCCCGGGCCAAGTAGCACTGAAAGCGGCTGGCCAGTGCCTGTAACAGGCTCGCCTGGCTTTAAGCCAGACGTTGACTCATATACCTGAATAAATGCGATGTCGCCAGTTAATCTGATTACTTCTCCGATAAGCTTTGACTCCCCCACCTCAACAGTTTCGTACATTTTTGCTGTAGACATGCCGTCTGCCCTAACTGCTGGTCCACTAATCCAAACAATCTTCCCTTTTGCTACCAATCTTTCTTTATTCCACTCCTCTTAGCATCTGGGCGATGTTTTTCCTTATTAAAGGTTTGAGTCGTTCAATACGGGAATCAAGAGTATTATCGTATGACATCGTGCCATCTGACGATTTTATTCTAATACCTCCAAGCACATCAATGTACTGGTCCGACACTCTTGCCTGTTGCACCTTACCGCTGTCTTGCAATTCAGAGACTACCTTCCTTACAAGCTCCACATCATTTTTGTTGCACTCTATGATAACTGCATTCGATCCTCCAACAGCTGAAATGCTTTCTTCGACCATGTGCTTTAACAACTCCTTGTAGCTATCTGTGCTACTTGAGGCTTGCAGCTTTATCTTGGCCTCTTCAAAGGCTTTATTTACGGCATTTTCAATTGTCATAAGCTCTTGGTTGCGGGCAGCAAGCCTTGCCGATCCAATAATCTGGCGCTTAAGGTTCTCGGCCTGCTTTCTTGCAGCCTCGACTATCCTTGTGCGCTCAGCTTCCAGCTTGCCCCGAGAAGATTCAAGGTTGTCAAGCGACTCTTGGTAAGCAGAATCTATCTGAGAAATCAGTTCAGCTTCCTTTTGAACTAAAACCTTGCCAATCATATGCTCTAAAGCAGAATTTGAGCTCATCTGATTGTGTTCGGCCTTATCACGAAATTTTAATCTTTTGACACAGAACTAGCTCTAGTATGAAGTGGTAGTCGTGGTACAAGCCCTGCCAACAAGCTTGACATCTAGGTTTCGGACAAGAGCTCTTATGCGCTTGAGATGACCTCCTTCCCAGTATATTTTGCCGCAGGCACTACATTGGAAAAACCGGTTATGGCATGCTATAACCTTGTCTGGTACAATGACATCATCATTATTATTACAATCATCATTTTTCACCTGATCTGATGTCCTTTCCTCTAAGGGCCCGTTACATACCGAACATCGTGAGCCAATACCGTTCATACCGACGGACGTTATTCCATTCTTTGTAAGAATATGTACCAAGTCTTCAAGCTCGCTTGCGCCCCCGCTTACTAGGACGCCGCGGGCGCCAGCCTTGACTATTCGCTTGAACAGCTCCTTGTCTGCAGTCAAGATCACTCGGTCCTGCTCAATGCCTATCTTTAAGATCTCGTCGTCATGAGCCTGCGCCATATATACTGTATCAAATCCAAAAATGCGGAGCTTGCGGGCGATATTTCCCAGCATCGCATCGGCAAGAAATGCTACACTACGCGCCTCCAGCACCAGAAGATTCGCCCCTACACACCTCACAGATGAATGTGCCCTCGTCATACTGTAATAGGTCTGACCACTCGCCGCATTGGTCGCAAAATCCGGATACATTGCTGGCAGAGCGAGCTATGCCAAGCTCGCCTCTGATGATGTTAGCTTTTTCAGATACTATTTCTACAAGATCAGGAGTTACTGCAATGACATCTGAAGAGGAAATAATACCAACTAGTCTGTTCTTGTAGACCACGCCAAGACGTTTGATATTGTGTTTCCGGAGCAGGCGAGCGGCCTCTGTAATGCTCTCCTCACTTTCTATCGTATAGATCTCTTTCATTACGTCCTTTGCCTTTATCTGGCTTGGCTTGGTGTCATTTACTATGGCCTTAGAAACAATGTCCCAATCGGTGACAATGCCAACTGGCTTGTCCTTCTCTATAATGATTATGCTTCCAATGTTTTCGTCCTTCATCTTTCTTGCAATATCATGGATGGTATCGTTAGGAGATGCAGAAACAACCGGGCTATTCATGATGTCTCTGACTAGCACTCTTGTAGTCATATGTGCATCGGTATGTTCTCTGACCGGCTTTTTTACCACAAAAAGTATTCGAATTTCTGCCTTTAATTACTTATCTGATTTTCACTCGAAAAAGATGGCGTTATATATATGATTATAGCTATTGATCAGATTCTATCATTCTCTCTTTTTTCCTTCTGTGCGAACTGCTGCTTCATTATTGAAAATTCTCGCGCCTTTTGACATCCTCTGGGACCTCACTACATGATGGCCTTCTTAGTCTCTCCACTCTTTGATGTTCTGATTAGCCTATTATTTATCGCCTGATTCTACAGCAACTGATGGTGGTGGTGATGATGATGATGCCTCTTCCAGCAGCTGCTGCTGACCCCTCGCAGTGAAAGACAACCGGGACTGACCTGTTGGCAATGCTCTTACAAATTCGTCAAGGCTTATGTGCTTGATTGATTCTGCAATTTTGATGTTGTCGTCAGCTATTTTTACAAATTCTGACTTGACCTTCTTTGCAGCATTCATTGGATCCATGCCGCCCTGCAGAAGCACTGCATAAAAGATCGAGCGTTTTTTTATTGCTTCCTCTGGCCCACAGAGAAGCGTTTCTCTGTTATTCAATTGCATGATGCCTATTGCAAGCCTTAACTCTACTCCTTTGAGATAATTGCGTTTGCCCTCTATTACAAACGAGCCTTTTGGTAAGAACTGACCTGTTGGCGCTCCCTTTTTCACCTGCTCTGCCATGACCCAGTATGCATCGGCGCTAGAGAGCCCATCCTTCCATGCCCTGCTAAATGAGATGGTAGCCTGTGCAACCTGATGTAAGGATGAATTGATCGTGCCTTCTTGGGTTAATGCAAAAGCCGCAGCATTTTTTATAATAAAAAATGGTGAGCCGTAAACTTCAGCATGAAAAACAATGTCGTGCTCTGTCAAATGCTTACGTATTAATGCAGAATTAGATGAGGCATCACGGCCGCCAATTACCAAGAGGCCGTCAGTGGTGATGAACCATCGGTAGCGCTCGTACCACTCCCTAGAGATCTGCTCTTTTACAATAACTTTTCTGTGGATGGCCGCAGTCTCACTACTTAATTTTTCAATCTGTGCAAGAATCTTGGTACGTCCCTCTTCTATTGATGCATTGCCACGCTCCATTTCTTTTGCTCTCGCGAAAAGCATCGAGCTTGCTTTGGCAAGGCTTGGTTGCATCTTAACCTGCTCGCCCGCTACCTCAATGTATTTGATGCCCTTTTCTGTGACTAATGATGCAGAGTTGGCTGCAAGCACGTCAGCGATTCCATCAGTTCCCCGGTAGGAAAGCGCCATTAATTCGCCAGCCATCTTACGTATAGCAGCCGCTTTTTGGAGTACAGTTTCTTTGGCTTTGTTCTGCTCTTCTAGGTCATGCTTAAGTACTGCGATCTGCTTGTCAAGCTCGACTGTCCTGCTGCTGCGTCCTATATCCATGATTTCGTTGCTCAGCACTTCATCAACTGCATCCATATACGATGCAACTTTTTTGATGTTGTTCTCCTTGAACATGTTTGCAGCAGCCGCTGCTTCTTGTGTCATTATTGGCAGCGCTTCTTGAGGCTTGTCATTTAGCATAATTACAATCGGCTCATGGTTCTTGCCCCCAGTACTGACCTCATTTACAATGTCCTTTACAGTATCGTAAATCTTGCTTACTTCGTCGTCGGTTAATTGTGCAGCATGTTTGTCGACTTGGATTCTTGCGCGATTGATAACTTCTTCGACAAATTTCTTTGGCATAGAGATGTTGCGGCCGATCCACCTTAGCACATCAAGGTTCTTAGCTCCATCCCTCAGAGATAGCATCTGGTCAAGTGTAATACTGAAGACATCGATGCCTCTTGCCGGAGGGTAGACGTAGCGCAGACCGACATTGAGAGTTCTATGTCTTACTTGTATTGGATTGAGGATTGCAATTATCTGCATATTTTCATTGCAAATTATGATGTTGCCGTCACCAAAGAACTCGCCAACTACGATCCTTACCTTTCCATCTGGATGCCTAAATTTTATTGAGACAATGCGCTCACTTCCTACCTGCTCTATTAATTCCAGCTTGGCGCGCTCAAGCTCTTTCTGAGCAATGCTCTCAAGGCTGTTGTTCTCTTCCACAGGCTTGAACTTCAGCCTTGTGATCCAAATGCCTCTTGTTGAGAGTACAAACATGATATCTTCTTGCATGGGGTGGTGAAGCCTGAGAAAGAGGGAGCTCTTTGTTATGGCATTGATGCTGCTTACATAATATCCTGAGGAGCTACTAATGATTCTGCTTCTAATCTCGTTGACTAGGTATCGTAACTCGATGCTGGATAGCTCCATGACGAAAGATAGTAATGGCATGCCACAAATATTAAACAACTGAAAATAGTAGAGAGAAATTCGAGTATAACTACTACTATCCGTAGTATTACTTATTTTTCTATCTTAAGAAGCGCAAAAAATTTTATGATATGAGTATCAGAGCAACACAGCCGCAAGGCATTTTACTGGCTCCAATTTAATCACAAAACGCGATATTGGACGTATTTGAAAGGCTCTACTACATGCGTGCTCTAGTGGGTGTGGCCGCAGGCATCGTAGCCGGCGTTGTCATACCAGTTGAGTTCGATCAATACACATCAGTAGTCACTGCCATACTCATCGGAATGGTATTCTATTTAGCCTCTCTTGGAATTGGCAGGCGAATAGCCAAGAATGTGCCAAGGGACAAGCGCAAAAAAGTTGCAACAGAGGGCATCATGCCATTCATCTTTCTGCTGCTGACATTCATGATAATAGTCTATACGGCGCTCCACCAGTCCGCCATTGTAAGTTAAATACCACCAGCGTTTATCAGTTACACCAAGTTGCTAGTATGGGACTACCGCACTCCGGGCATCCCTGACGAGCTTTTTGAAAGGACAGAGGAAGTGCCGATAACAAAGGAGGACATTCGTGCGATAGCGATAAGCAAGCTACGTCTCAAGGAGGGCCATTCAGCAATAGATGTTGGCTGCGGCAGCGGAAGCATCACAGTAGAATTATGCCTGCAGACAAAGGGCAAAGTATATGCCATTGACTTTGACCAAAAAGCAGTCGAGCTGACGAAAAAGAACCTACAGAAATTTGGAGTTAAAGCAGAAGTCATACTCGGCAAGGCTCAGGATATCTTGCCAAAGCTATTGGAGGTCGATGCAGTAATAGTGGGTGGTACATGGGGCGACACAAAGCAGGTGATTGAACTTGCAGTAGGCCGACTGAAAAAGGGAGGCAGGATTGTCATCGACACTATAGTTATTGAGACTCTGTATCAGGCGCTTACAGCAGTTAATGAGCTAGAACTGAAGGAAATAGACATTACCCAGGTTACAATATCCAAAGCGCGCAAGGTCACAACGGGCACGATGATGCTTGCAAGAAACCCTGTGATGATAATATCCGCAACTAAAGTTTAATCACATACACTTGGTACTTCCAGAGAGTCTTTGACTGCTTCAGTTAACCTCCCGGCTCCTTCTACTGGTACTAGTGGTTGTTGCTGTTGTTGCAGTTGCCCGCTGTCAGCTTGTTCTTCTTCTCCCCTTGATCTTTCAATATGGATGGCTACAGTAACAGGTCTTGAGACATTTGTTACCTGAGTTGTTGATTTTATTGTTACCAAGCTCTATTGAAGCTTGATTGATAATAGTGTTCTCGTAGATATATACTATCGGATTGGACAGCCCTTATAGCAGCTATTACTATTCCTACTACAAACAATAGCCCACTACAATCAAGACTATATGTCCTCGTTGCATCCTTTATTCTTCTGTCTCCTGTGTCTTTTGTCTGATACCGATTTATCATGAATTCTGCTCCTTCAGCTACTGCCCCGATCACCGTAATTATCAACAAGTAAGATACTTGCACTATGAACCTATAGAAGACGGAGAGTTCTTTGTAGAATCTGAGAGAACTGAAGGTTTTCTAAGCTTTGATTTCTTTGGTAAATTTCTGCGTGTTCTGTAGAATGTTCCCTCATCTTGGAAAAAGCCCCGCAATGAGCCTATCACAAATGCAGGCATCGTGATCACATAAAGCGCCAGTAAGCTCAATACATCTTTGATGTCATACCTTCTTACGGATCGACAAATCTTTGCTGCCCATGTGATACGTGTTAGAGCTATAGCCAGATTCGCTGCCTGCAACAAAAACGACATCACAAACATATTCATCAACTGCTGACTGTTCTTGTAACTACCTGATAGGAACATAAGGACTAAGATCATGTTGATTATTCCAATACTTAAAACAAAAATGAACTTTGCATACTGTAGACCGTTTAAAAATAATTCCACTTTATCGACTAGAGAAAGCATCTTGCTTTCTGCTATATGTCTAATTTTTCTTCTTAAGCCTCTGGTATGGCCCTCGCTAACCCTCATCCTTTGCCTAAAGTAAGCTGCGAGATCAGTAGTTACCTCGCAGTAAGAAACCAATTCTTGATCAAATATTATTTTTGGTCTTAACGAGATCGTAACAGGGTCAGGAAAGATATTGGTAGAAGGATGATGATTGCAAATTCGTCCAGTATTACTGTCGGAAGATATCACGTCTATTGTTGATGATAGTAAGGATGAGGGTTGTGAGCAGTACAGATCTACTGTCAAATCCCAATCTTCGCAAAGATCATTAGAGAATTTGATAGATTTGATTACGTCTGCTCTTATCATAAAAAGACTTCCGGTTATCTGCACGGGCAGATTCAGGAGATCTTTTGCAGTAAATTCGATCATATTTCTTTGGGAAAGTCTAAAATCGATTGCCCGTGCTATCCCGTTGCCCAATTCTACCTTAATCCCCCAATCATTGTCAGCTTCGGGGTTGCTCTTTGAAATGGGGAAGCCTGTATTGCTAATGCTGAGACTCCTTTCTCCTTGTAAGAGTATTGTTCTTCTATGAGTCGTGATACAAATCTTTCTAGGGTATCTACTAACAAAATATTGTCTGCATCAAGTACCAATATATTAGACGCTCTCTTGTCCATTACATCAAGGGCAACATTTAATGCCCCTCCCTTCCACCCTGCTCTGTTGTCCCTATGAATTACCTTGAGATTCTGTAGCTCAGACAACATAGTCTGTATTTTTTGATATGTATCATCAATAGAATCATCTACAATTATTATTTCGAACCTATCAGTAGGATAACTGAGAGCAGCAAAGGATTTCAAGAGCCTTTCGATAACAAGAGACTCATTGTGGGTTGCCACAAATATTGAAATGAATGGATGATATTCCTCATTGGTCCACTGGCCAGAGGTTCTATTAACAGTCCCGATATCCCGGCAGCCGTCAGCAATAATACCCTGTTCATGAAGTGATACCACCTCACCAGTAGTCGATCGCATAATGGCGCCAACCTTTGATATCCTAAATAGATTGTTGTTTGCTCTCGCTCTTGTAACCCTGTAGATAAAGATAACAGATCTTATTGAGCATATTGAAAGGCCTAGAATCAAAAATGTGGATAGCCATGCCAAAACATCAAGAATCAAGGATCATTAGAACAGTACAAATGGAACTATAATCGGGTTCTCCAAAAAATTCTGCTTCTGATTTGAAGTTGATTCTATACTAATGATAAAGGGTATAATCCAACTAGTGTGATGTTCAGTTTGATCATACAAGGTAATCTTCCTAGTCGATCTATAGAGTCTGATAAATACAAATATCCTTCTTTTACTCTCTAGGGTATGTCTAAAAAAATCAAGATTGCAATAGCCGGTGTTGGAAACTGTGCTTCTGCTCTGATACAGGGTACAAAGTATTATGACGCAAGCGGTAACGGTAAGTCAAATGATTCAATTGGACTTACTGCATTTGACTTGGGAGGATACAAACCAAAAGACATTGAATTTGTGGCAGCATTTGACGTTATTGATTCAAAAGTAGGAAAAGATCTCTCTGAGGCAATTTTTGCAGAACCAAACAATACAGCAAAGATAGCGAACGTGGAGAAGTCGAAGGTAATCGTTGAAAAAGGAGAAGTTTTAGACGGTTTGGGGAACCATTACCTCGGAAAGGTACAGGTCTCTGATAAACCTCCTGCAAATGTGGCCAAGGTCCTAAAAGATAGTGGCGCCGAAATTCTTCTCAATTACTTACCTGTTGGAAGCAGACAAGGAACAAGATACTATGCTGAAGCCGGCCTTGATGCAGGTTGCGCCTTTATTAATGCAATCCCTGTATTTATAGCATCAAACGCGAAATGGCAGCAGGCATTTGAAGATCGTAAATTACCGTGCGCTGGTGACGACGTTATGAGCCAGCTTGGTGCCACCGTCGTTCACAAAACACTGGTAAAGCTCTTTGTAGACCGCGGAGTAACGATAGACCAGACCTACCAGCTAAACATCGGAGGTGACATGGACTTTTACAATATGCTGGACGCGGAGCGGCTAGAAGACAAGAGAGTGAGCAAGACAAGTGCAGTAGCTGCAATGGCACCTTATGAAATACCGATGAGGATTGGACCATCAGACTTTGTATCATTCTTGGATAACGACAAAGTGTGCTACATATCCATGAAAGGAAGGTATTTTGGCAATATCCCTGTCGAGCTTGACCTCAAATTAAAAGTAGTTGATGCATACAATAGTGCTGGTGTAATGATAGACGCAGTGAGGGCAACCAAGATTGCACTCGACAGAGGTATTTCTGGACCACTTCACACTGTATCTGCTTACTGCTTCAAGCATCCACCTGTGCAGTTACCTTATTCTGTTGCCAAGTCAAACTTCTTAGAATTTGTCGAAGGCAAAAAGGAACGATAGAATTCGATCCTTTCCACATTTTCTTTGATCTATTATTAGATTTTTATCTCTCTGCGGCGGCTTTTCGACAATGTTGTTCCATAGTTCTCTTGGTGTATTGAGACTGGAACATCAGATACCTAATTACTCGCCAGCGATACGATAGAAAATGAGTTTTGCCCTAAGATGCAGCAGCCAATTGATCAACTTAGGAAATATCTGGATGTAAGTTTCGGCACAATTTTATGCCCATAGACCTGTAATCAACAATAGTTCTATCATAAAAATTCTTGTGGTTGATATGCTAGAAGAAGCCTACTTAAAGACCAAGTTTGCTTTTGATGTTCAGCTAATGAGGAACCATCATCATAATCCAGATCCTAAAATTTTGCGAGTTATTCTTAAATAGGTTTGTAAGAATCTTACCCTAGATTTAGCTATAAACTCGATTCCGATAGCAAGTATTGCTACTGCAGAAACAGGAATATGCCTCCTGTCAACAGAACAGGTAGTTATATAGTATTCTAGCGATAAAGGCGTTTCTCCAACTATGTAAATGCGAAAAATATTTTACTAAAAGGATATGAATTGAGCGCGACAACGTATAATTAGCTCAGGTGAAAACTAACCCGATAGCTACCCTTGGTGCATATTAAAAAGCTCGAAGTCTACGGCTTCAAGTCATTTGGATTCAAGAACACTGCGGTGCATTTTGAGAGGGGATTAGTTGCTATAACTGGTCCAAACGGCTCAGGCAAGTCTAACATTCTTGATGCAATCATGTTTGCAATAGGCGAGAACAGTCCCAAAACTCTGAGGGTAGACAAGTTCCAATCGTTGTTCCACGACAACCAGAACAGCAACCACCGCCTTATCCGCGTTAGCCTGACGTTTGACAACACTGACAGAGGTATACCTATCGACTCTGATACAGTCACTTTGACACGTGGAATTGAGGGTCAGAATGGTGAGAGCCAGTATTGGCTTGACAACAAGAAGGTAACCAAGACTGCCATAATGGAGCTTCTTGAAGTAGTGCTGGCAGCTCCAAACAAACTCAATATTGTACAGCAAGGCATGATCACAAGAATTTCTGAACTAAATTCCGAGGAGCGCAGAAGGATAATAGAGGATATAGTCGGCCTCTCCTACTTTGACGAAAAGAAAGCAGATGCTCTTAAGCAGCTAGACGAGGCCGATAGGAGGCTTGAGGTAGCATTTGCAAGGATGGGCGAGATTAGAAAGCGCATAGACGAGCTTGAGACAGAGAGGAATGAACATCTAAGATATGACCAGCTTGTCACCGAGCTCAAGCGCTTCAAAGCGGTACAGATATCAAACACCATACGAAACCTGAGGCACAAGCTAGCTACAAGCACTCATATCCTTGAATCAAACAACCAAAAGTCCTCACACCTTTCAAAGCTAATGGAGGAGGCGCAGCTAGAGATTGAAAAGTTCGACACCGAAAAGTCAAGATTCATTCAACAAGTTGACTCTGCTAACAGGGCTAAGTCGCAGATTGCGATGAGAATATCAGGGATAGTCCATGACTCGGAGCGGACAAAGGCTATGTTGAGTGAGTTTGAGCGCCGGATAGCTGACATTGAAAGGAGGCTGCCTTCCATTCACAGGAGCAAGCAAGCTGCAGTTCAGCGCATAGAAAGCACGCGTTCTGAGGTAGACAGACTGAAGAAAGAAATGGAGCAAAAGAAGGCAGCCATCCAAGATCTTAGGATCAAGCTTGCTGCAATCAATAGTGAAATTGAAAAGATAACCGCCAATATTGCTAAATACGCCGCTTTCCGGGACACAACAGAAAAGAGGCTCGCACGGATGGCATCGCTAAAGGGTCGAATCGAGCTTGCTGGGGCCAGAGTCGAAGAAAAAATCAAGACCATTAATTACAAGAAGGACTATAACTATTCCGCCATCACTTTGCTCCAATCAGAAATTTTGACTTCAAAAAACCGCATAGCACAACTTGAAAGGTCACTTGCGTCTTATGGAGTAAAACTCCATGATGCTGCCAGGGTTTCATCCGAACTTGCAAACGCGAAAGCAAATCTTGAAAACGAGCTGGCAGGCTCTCCAGACCTACTGGTACGTGCAGAGAATCTTGTGAACAAGTTTGAGGAACGGGCCACCATAGCCAAAAACGCCATGAATGAGGATCTTGCTATTGCAGAATTGATGAAAGAAAAAGACAGGTTCAACATATGCGGTCTTGTGCACGACTTAATAAGATGGAACAAGTCTTACGAGCGGCCTGTGCTTGCGGCAGGCTCTGAATGGATGAAAGCGTTTGTAGTGAATAACATCAAATCAATGATAATGATAGCAGCCTATGCCAAGGAGCAAAAGCTTCCACGTCTTAGAATAATACCACTTGACGTCGTCAGCCGCTTTAAAGAGAGGCAGGACACGCCCCACGATGAGGTTAATGTAATCGGAAGGCTGTCAGATTTTGTACAATCTGATTATGACAAATTGCCAGCATTCCTGTTCTCAGACATACTGCTTGTAAGAAATTCATCTACAGCCTTCATGCTATCAAGGAAGGGCTATAGGACTGTGTCAGCTGATGGTGAGCTGTTCGAACCGGCTGGAGGTTCTATGTCGGTGGACTTTGGAGGAAGAATAACTGATATGACAAAGGCGATACTTTTTGGCGAGTCCGTAGGAAATCTCCGTACAATGATAGCGAAGCTCTCTAAGCTGATTGAGGAGAAGAACACAGAGCTCCACGAAATTTCCAAGTGTATAAGCGCGGGAGAATCCGAGAGGGTCCAACTAGAGCTTCTTATCATAGATGTCCAGAGAAGTATTACTAAAGAAAAAGAATCTTCAGAAGCAAAAGAAAAGTCAGTCTCAGGGCTCATCTTAGACAATCACGCCCTCCAGTCAGAAGCCGACTTACTTATGACAGAGCTTGAGAAATATTCAAGGAGGCTTACCCTTCTTTCACCTGCCATAGAAAAGCTATCGTCAAGGCTACAGAGCATAGGTGAAGAGCCGTCAAGCAAAAATGAGCTTGCTGATAAGAACATAGTACATAACCAGATAGTAAAAACAATAGATGTAGTCAATATAGAGCTTGGCCAGACAATATCGATACTCGGGGGGCTTGAAGCCAGGTTGGAACTTGATATGCAGCATCTGGCCGAAATGAACCAAGAGAATGAACGCCTTTCCCTTGAACTGGAGGAACGCAAATGCCAAATAGAAGACATGTACAGGAAGTCGCAGTCACTTGAAGGGGAGCTCAAAGGACTCAGGGATCAGGAGCAGCAGATAATCACTTCTTCGGGCAGCGCCTACAGCGTGTTGCAAGAATATGAGCGCAAGATAAAAGCACTCTCAGAGAGTGAGCGCAAAATGTCAAAGGAGTACAACTTAATAGAGCGGGAGTCTGCATTGCTTCGAAAAGACATTGCAGATCTGACTTCTGAGGAATCTCGTCAGATAAACAATCTTCTGTCTCTTGGCTACAAGAACCTCCTTGATGAGATGGATGTCGAAACAGCGATCAAAGAGTTAACTGACGAATATGAGGAAGTCAAGTCAAGGATCAACCTCCGCGCAGACGAGGCGTACGTACAGGTAATGAATGGCTACCGTGGCATGTCAACTAGACGCAACCAGCTTGAAAGTGAGCGTAATTCTATCGTCTCCTTCATTGAGCAGATAGTGAAAGAAAAAGAGAAGGTCTTCATGGAGGCGTTTCAGAAAGTTGACAGCGATATACGCGCAACATTTGAGAAAATGACAGGAGGCTTGGCATGGCTCGAGATCGAGAACTCTGAAGATATT
>DASUUV010000025.1:0-24104 GCA_036373895.1 Nitrososphaera sp.
GTGCCGATTGGTACTTCTGATACAAGTATGGGCAAAGAAATAGCAGCTGCCTACGATGCAATTCGCAACATAAAGAATCTCAAAAAGGTAATTCTCACTCCAATGAGCACCCAGGTAGAATCAGACAACCTAGACGATATCTTTCAAGCAATACATGCCGCTCATGATTCTGCTAAATCAGTTGGAGCCAAGCGGGTGATCTCGACAATAAGGGTTGACGAAAGACTGGATAAGCCAAATACTTTGGATGAGAAGGTCCAGTCTGTGAAGACAAAAGTGAGTTAAGTGGGAATAGCCACAAACTAATTTTGATCTTCTAGAACAAATAGAAGACAACCGAACTTATGTGTCATACCAACCAGTTAGTTGTTTTACCTACTTTTTAGTATCTATAAAGAAATATGCAATAAATAATGTTGTCATCTAGCCACTTGTCAAGTTGAATAGAATATACAATATATTTTATGTATATACGCGTGCTTCAAAATCAAAAGTAGGCCTGACAGATAGCGATGCACAGCCAGTAAAATCGACGAACAGTTACATAGACTGAGGCCAGGGCCGACATCACAGAGACAATATTTCTATGCACGTACTGGCCTACACAGTTGGGTCAAAGAATTCACATAGAGGCTCAACGAAAAGCATGTTGCTCAAGTAAGCCAGAATCTGGCACACTTGGGCAGTATTTTACAGGTCCAATAGGGGTTGAATATCTTGTACAGGAGAAAAATTGAGAGATCTGCTGGCGATAGACAGAGACCTGACGCGCAGCATAGCCTTGAATTTTGCCTACTGTAGTTTGTTTTCCTTTACTTCCTTTACTAGATGTTCGCGCAGCATTTTTAGGTGCTTTTGTTCATCTTCTTTCATAGTGCTCCACAGCTTGACAAGCTCAGGCTTTTTGTCTTTCTCTGCATCTCGGACGTACTTTTCAACAGATGAATACAGAAAATCGGCCTTCTTTTCAATCTGAGTTATCACATTAAATGTCGAATCTTCGAGTAGGGCAGCTTCTTTTGTTGTAGTTCCTTCTGTCACGCCCAATATGCGTCATAAAGACTAAAAAGAGTTACAGGATTTGCTTTGCAATTTGGAGTGTACCTCTTACGGTATGCTCCTCAGCTTCAAAGCATCCAATGCCCCGGTTCCTAAGCGCCTTACTAGTAAGTGGGCCTATCGAAACTACCTTGGTGAGGTTATCCAGCTGTAACTCATCTTTGGACACCTTGTCCATTATCTCAAAGAATGAGTTAACATTTGAGGCGCTAGTAAAAATAACAGCATCCACCCTTTTTTGCAACAATAGATCACAAAATTCCTTCCATATGGGCTCGACCTCCCTTGTGCGCACGGTGTAGAGGAGAATTTCATCAACGTCCATCCCAAGGCGGATCAAGGCCTCGATGGCAAAGTCATTTGCAGCACCGCTTCGAGGGATGATTATCTTTTTCCCTGCTGGCTCTATTCCAGACATGAGGTCGACGAGTCCAAATGAAGAGAATTTTTCTAGTACTAGCCCAACTTTTATACCGTGCTCTTCAAGGCTCTGCTTTGTCTTTGGGCCTACTGCAATTACCGTAGTAGATTTCAGAACTGGTGCTATCTTGTCGCGGGCAAGGTCAAACAGGATGTTTACTGCCTGCTGGCTCATGAACGCACAATAATAGTGCTTTTTCTTGCGGAGTTTGTCAAGGAACTCCTCTGCCACTTCCGGACCCTGTGGCACTATCTCTATTGCGGGAAGCGCAATCGCCTTGCCCCCTTGCTCCCTTACCAACTGCAAAAATTCTTTTGCGTCGCGCTCGCTTCGAGTGATCGCAAGGATTTTGTTTTTTAATCTAGGCATATTTCTGTCACTTTCTCTTGAACCAGTCGAGCTTATCGCTCAGTCCGGCGACCCTTCCTATCACGATTACTGCAGGGGGCCGGATATCGGCTTTTTTTGTAAGTTTTGCAATGGTGCCAAGTGTACCCTTGACAATCCTCTGCTTATCAGTTGTGCCACTTGCAACAATTGCAACCTTGATGCTTTTTTTCATCCCAGCCTTTATCAAATTGCGTGAAATCTGATCCAGCTCGGCAATACCCATCAATACAACTATAGTGTCGACCGCACCGACAAGCTTGTCCCATCTGACCACCAGCTTGTCTTTTTTCGCATCCTCGTGCCCGGTGACTATGGCAACTGAAGAAGAATACCTACGGTGGGTTAGCGGAATGCCGGCGTATGCGGGTGAGGCTATGGATGAAGTAATGCCTGGTATTATTTCAAACTCGATCCCGTGCTTGATGAGGTATTCAGCCTCCTCCGCCCCCCGCCCAAAGATGAATGGGTCTCCGCCCTTGAGCCGCAGTATGGTCTTACCCTTTTTCGTGTATTTCACCATAAGCTCATTGGTCCTGTCTTGATGCGCAGTGGGGTCGCCAACCATTCTGCCAACATAGGCTTTCTCTGATCCTGCAGGTATTTGGTCGATTATCTCCTTGCCCACCAGTCGGTCATATAGTACAACATCGCAGGTCTTCAAAAGTTCCATTGCCCGAAGCGTCATCAGCTTGGGATCGCCGGGACCGGCTCCGCAGATAAACACCTTACCCCTTTTCATAGTTTCTTGTTCCACTCATCTACTGCTTTACGCCAACCTTCTGCCAGATCCATTGCTCCCTGCTTTATCAACATGTTTGCTACCGTGGAGCCCAGCTCTTCTGGTTTGCTTGCTCTGCCTATCTTTTTGACGTGAATGCTCTGCTTGCCATCTGCAGAAAACACACTTGCATAAAGTGTTATCTTGTCATCATTGGTTATTGCCACTGCTCCAAGTGGGAACCTACAGCCCCCTTCTACCTTTCTTAGCAGTGCTCTTTCTGCAAGTACTGCTGTGCGGGAATGGCGATCCTCTATCTGCTGGAGCATGCCAGCAAGTGTAGTATGATCACGCCTACACACGATGGCTATAGCCCCCTGACCTGGCGCTGGTACAACATCTCTGATGCTAAAACGCTGGACAATAACATCCTTCATGCCTAATCTGGCAAGGCCAGCCTCTGCTAGAACAGCTGCATCGTACTCGCCACTTATCACCTTTTTCACTCTTGTTTCGACATTACCTCTTATCGGTCGGACATTGAGATCTGGCCTAGTTTTTGTCAGCTGCACAGCCCGCCGGAGGCTGCTCGTGCCAACGACTGATCCAGGTACTAGATCTTTCAGTTTTTGTCCATTATCGGTGACAAGCACGTCGTTTGGGCTCGCCCTCTTGGGAATGCATGCCACCGAAAGATCATCTGACAGGTCTGATGGGATATCCTTGAGGCTATGGACTGCAAAGTCAACGTCGCCTTGCTTGACTGCTTCGTTCACTTCTTTTTCAAAGATTCCCTTTTCGTCTAGGGTAAAGAGCGGCCTCTTATCAACATCACCCTTGGTGCTTATCGGGATTACTTCAAATCGTACTTGGGTATGAGCCTTACGTAAGGCTACAAGTGCTATCTCTGTCTGCGCTATTGCAAGTCTACTGCCTCTGGTTCCGACTCGAATTGTCTTCATCATTTCTTTATCTCACGAAGTGCCTTGCCGTATGCCTCTATTGTCTTGTCCGCGTCGTCTTCAGTGTGTGCATACGATAAAAAGCAAGTTTCAAACTGCGAAGGGGGGATGAAGATATCCTGCTTTAGCAGCTCGTCAAACAATTTGCGGAACATTATTGCATTTGCCTTCTTGGCACCAGATTCATCCTTTACTCTTTCGCTAGTAAAGAATAGCTGGAACATTGAGCCTATGGAATTGACAGTGCAGTCAAGCTGCGCTCTAGCCAGCATATCTTTGATGCCGCCAACAATGCTATCGCACGTTTTGGCGATCCTAGGATATATCGTATTTTTGGCTTCAGTCAATGTTTTCAATGTAGCAATGCCTGCTGCCACAGACACAGGGTTGCCAGCAAATGTGCTTGCCTGATAGACGTTACCGGCAGGTGCGAGCTTGTCCATTATCTCTTTCTTACCTGCGATTGCAGCTATTGGCAAGCCGTTGCCAAGTGCCTTTGCAAATGTGACGAGGTCTGGCATGAGTCCAAAGAACTCACTGGCGCCGCCAAGTGCAAGACGGAAGCCGGTGACCACTTCATCAAATATCAGGGTAATATCGTTCTGCTCGGTTATTTTTCTCACTTCATTAAGGTATCCCTTTTCTGGCAACACAAGCCCAATGTTTGCAAGCACAGGTTCCATTATGACACATGCAGTGTCACGGTTCTTTTCAATTGCGCGCTCAAGCTCAGATGGGTTGTTATACGGCACAACTTTCGTGTGAGCTGATGCCTCTTCAAGCATTCCCTCTGATGCAGGCAAGCTAGCCATGCCTGATCCCGCCTTGACAAGAACATAATCATGCGCACCATGGTATCCACCTTCAAATTTAATCACCCCTTTTCTCTTTGTAAAAGCGCGGGCAAGCCTGATGGCATGCATTGTGGCTTCAGAGCCGGTATTGACAAGACGCGCCATTTCTCCGCACGGCGCAACCTGACATATCATTTCCGCAAGCTTGATCTCGCATTCTGTAGGCACGCAAAAGAGCGTCCCCTTATCAAGTTGGGATCTCACAGCTTCAATTACTGAAGTATAGCCATGACCAAGAATCATCGCTCCATAGCCCATACAGTAGTCAAGGTAGATCCGATGATCTGCAGTAGTGAGCTTGCTTCCAAGCGCAGAGGTCGCAAAGAAAGGATAAGGCTCGTAAAAGCGCACCGGACTGTTAACCCCGCCGGGCAAGATGTTTTTTGCCTTGGCAAAGAGCTGATCAGATTTCAATCATGTATAGATCCCTACCAAGAGCTATAATAATTGTAAGGCTAATTAACCGCAAATTGTAAGAAAAAACTGCATTGGGGACATTTTCCAGCCTTATGGACGACTTGCAACTTAATATCAAACGCAACCATGACGCTCTTGCTGTGGCATTAAAGAGAAGTCCCAATATGGCGTATCAAAAGGTAAATGAGCTTGCACAATTTGTCGGATCGCACTATAACGTCGATCTACAACTGCACTTTCCAATACCAGGTAAGATCTCCGATCTTGACTCATATGGCACTGAAAATATTAGTATAGTAGTTGACAAATTTCGCAGGGTTTTTCCTGTGCCAAGAGAGACTGTGAAACAAAAGGCAGTCGAACTCATAGGCAATGATGCTAAGACGAAGGATGCCTACACGTATGAAGGCAAAGAGGGCGCCAAGGTAATAATCATGCCCAAAGGCAGTATTGAAGTCCTGCCCGGCTCGATACATTTTTGGTGCAAGATTGATATGAGTATCAGGTCGTATGGTGACTGGATGATCGAAAATGTCTATTTTCCAAAGAATTCTTAAGTTGCTTACAGCGAGTTGCCGGTAGCTGCTGCTGACGGCACGCCAGACGCATTTGTGAGCTCGTACTGGTACAGCAGATTGTCCTCTGAGTCATATACCTCTGCCTTGACTGGTAGTGGCATGTCACGAACCACCCAGATTTTGCTCGTCTCTTCTGCGAGCTTGTAACTTAGCACAAATGCGTCAAATTCCCCCGTCGGAGTGCTTATGCGCTCTTCGCTTGTCACCCTAGCTGTTACTGAAGACGAGCCAACAAATATCGTATTCCACGGCGCACCCACTACGAGATACTTTGGGCTTTCGCCGTACTCCATGTCGCGGACTGCAAGAATTGATGACTGTATATGCTCAAAGTAAGGTCTGAATGACTCGTCAAGCTGACCCTCTCGTGTCAGTTCTTTTGACATTGTTAATGTGTGGTCTACTGTCGGCGGGTCAGTGCCGTTTGCGATGGTGAATCTGACGTTCCAATTTTCTCCAGCCTGGTCAAAGTTCATCAATACCCGCGCAGATTCAAGTGAGTTTGTCTCGCCCTTAGAAGTTAAGACATATTCTAGGATCATCCCGTCCTGTATGTGATCGCCAACCTTCCAGATGTCTGCTTCTGTAGGCGGGTCAAAGATGTTTGGACTAGAACTCTCAAAGCCCCCGCCTGCAGCAATAAGGGCAATGCTCACCCCAACACCCAATGTTGCGAATATGGCGGTCACGATTATCACCCGCCGGATGGCTGCTCGCCGCCGCTTTTGAGACACGATTCTGATTCAGTGATCTTGGTTATTTAAAATAGAGTATTTTACTACTTCTTTTCAGACACGTCAGCTGTCACATATTCGCCAATCTGGTTGTATATCTTTAGGAAGCGATTACCTTTCTCAGTTGTCCTGTAGATCTGCTCTCCTTCGATATACTCTAGCAGCCCATTTTCTATCAGCACTGTCAGGTATTCCTTAAGCTGTGCGTAGGACAGGAAGGCCTTATACATTATCTTAGTTTTAGTGACGCCGCCATTTGCAGCTTCTAGAATTTGAGCAGTTATATCAGTTCTGCTTCTATATTTCATGCCTATCCTAGATATTAGGATCTATAAAAACATCTCGAAGTTTTATTATAGAAGACTTTGCTTTAGGATAGAAGGGTACCATACCGCTATCGCCTTTCTTTTTTGTCATCATCATGGCCTCTTGTTCCTGCCTATGACTTGTTCCTGATTGTCTGCGGAGTTCCACCTACATCAGCATACGTTTCTTACACTGTGTGGTAAGGTCTCTAATGATGCGCGCTGCTTCAACTCACTTGCAATTTAAGCAAATTGTCGTGCATTTTCTTGCGCTGCAGGGAGCCTCAAGATAGCCTCCACTTGCCTGACGATCTTGACAGTTTCGAGCATCGTGGGCAGACTCACTGATATATCTTTCAAGCAATATATTCTTGATTGACTTGACGATTACTCAGGAGTTATATATCCATCATCTATTTTGTGTTCCGTAAATGCGCTCTTCGTCTCTTGTATTGTCTCTTCTATGTTGTGAATTGTTCCTGACCCTTTCGATTCTATCACAGTGAGTTTTAGTTCATCTACAAGCGCAGAAATAGAGCGCAGCATTTCCTTGAGGGCATCCATCGTTTCACTAATATTCTTGCTGTCGCCTACTGAGCTGATAGTGTTTTTGGCTGACTTGATTGTTTCCGTTGCCTCGTCAAGTACGCCAGAATTCTTCAGCTCCATTGTGACCCTTTCAATTCTTGCACTGGTTTTTTCAAATGACTCGGTGGTCTTACGAATGTTTTCAATGTTAGTTACCATGGCTGGCTCTCTAAGTGATTTAATTATCTCGCTGCCAACCTTGGCAGTATCTCGAATCTTCTCAAGCGAATTCTGAACATCCGGGGATCCAAGTTCCCTTATTATCTCCACCGCATCAGATGTCGTCTTTTTTATGTCTTTGAGCTTTTCTGCCATTTACAATAGTATCGCTTTCCGCTTTAATTGCAAAGCGGTAAAAGTTTCCGGTACCTATGTCCTATAACTTGCTCGATTTTTTAGCGTCTTACCCATACTATCCTTATTAAGATCATAATAGCTGCCCAAGAACAAAAAAGTTACACGACGTCTGCAGTCGTGACTTTTTTCTTATTCTTTTCTGTATCTATTGCAACACCTTCAGTTGGGCTCCGTGTGTCGTGCAGCTTGTCATAGTTGGCTTCGTATGCCATGCAGCATCCATGCGGTGCAATTACTTCTGACACCTTGCCCATCACATCAGGTCCTTTATCTTCTACCAGCATACACTTGCCGCCGCTAGCGCTCATCCAGTAGATACAGTTGTAGCAGAAGTATCCCTCGTGCAAGTTTGAGTCGGCAAACTTGTCGTATTCAATATATGATGCCTGTAGCTTGCTCCTTTTCTTGAACTTAGTTAGATTATCGACTGCGCCAGCAGCTTCTTTGATCTTCTGTCCAATGTCTGTCACCTTTATCGCGCCTCCTCCTCATTTGGGTCCCACAATGTGCAGAGACCATGTGGTGCTATGATGCCAGACTCTCGGCCGTTAACATCAGGTCCGGTATCTTCCACTATAGCGCAGTGGTTGTCCTTAATGAAGTATGTGCAATTGTAGCAGAAATAGCCCGTATGCAGATCGGCATTTTTGAAGTGGTCTATCTCCAGGTATCCCGAAACTGCCTTTGAGAGCTTAGGGTATTGTTTGTCAGTAGCTATAATCTGACTCGCCATGGCAATATCGCTGCGGCATAGTATAAAATAAGTTTATTATTTCTGACTAGGATCCTGTCCTATTACCTTTTTCTGAGCTCTCTTGCAAGTCGCTTTAGTATTGACCATCGTAAAGTGAATTTGGCAAGTATTATTGCGCCCACGAGGACTGCCCAGATCCAAAGAGGAGGGCTTTCCACTTTTCTTTCATGTCATTAAACGAATTTATGCTCTTGCTTTGAAATTGTATCCTAGTCGGCTGCCTGAAATCCATATTCCTCATCATGAGGTGCTGAGCTTTCTGAACTTGCTATCATTCTCCTTTGTTTCTCCATATATAGAAGCCAAACCTCGTTGCTTGTATTATTTTCTGACTGTGACATAACGTTGTTCTTAGATTGTTAAAAGTCTGTGGACGACATGCAGATAATCAGAAAAGAAAATCTATTACAGCCACCAAAATGATTGGCCGTACTCAATTTACAGCATAACGCATTCATTCTTTATCTTCTTGTTAAAGCTCTTATTTAGTCAAAATTATTTTATAGGACCCATTCTTGCTATCATTATACCATTTTATAGGCCTGTGCAGGATTTTGCAATTAAAAAAACGCGACTGCCAAATTATTCGTGTAAGACTTTCAGCCGCATTCCATCTAGACTTTTGCGTATTTGATGAAATCATCTCTTGTCATATAAAGCACTATCTTGTCAGAACTTTTATCTACATTTATCACAGCATTCTTAGGAACTGAGTATTCTTTAGAATCTATTCTACCGCGTATAATAAGCAAATTGCCAGTCTTATCCACATTTTCGACAATACCAAGTGTATTGCCATTGGTATCTACCACTTCGCAGCCAATCCAATGCTCAGGATCTTTATCATCATGCATGATATAGAGAGACTGGCAATTTGCTTATTATACGCTTGCCACACGACAGCCAATCAGCTAATCAATCGTCTAAAGCCCTTTCAAATGCCTGCTTCCCTATGGGAGTGATATAGTTCATTGTAACGTGGTGGCTTTCGCCACGACCTTTGCACCCAATCAAATTAGAGTGAATTACTGCGCGCCACCCTTGGATGGCACCTAATTTCTCTTGGCGATTGATCCTCTTCCTGACGGTCTCTTCGTCAACTCCAACCCGCTTAGCGATGCTCGCGTAGGACTCCCGAACATTCCATTGCATAGACCGGGGAGTCCCAATTTCCTTCATTATCCGAAGATCAAGAGTGTACGGTCGATGCATACGGTTGGGAAATCGGACATCGTTACCGCTAGGCATGTCTGAAATAGCTCTCATAAGTAGGCTGGATAATAAAAGGATCTCCAATCTAATGAATCTCGATGAAAATTGACAACCACCTACACAAAGGAAGAGGGCGATGAGCGAATATTAGAAGAATCTATGAGGAAAGAGACTAGAATGTCGTTGAGTGAACCGAAAAGGGAAACAGGCATCAAGAATCAATCGACCACTAACACGGTAGAGGACTATACAACCTGCTACGTGACCTCTAAAGACGGCACTACCATCTGCTATCGTCAACTAGGCCATGGCCCAGCGGTGGTGCTGTTGCATGGCGCCATGGAGTCAGCCCAAAGCCACATGCAGCTCGCCGAGGCGCTGGCTGATACCTTTACGGTCTACTTGCCCGACCGTCGTGGTCGTGGCCAAAGTGGTCCGTATGGCAAAGATTACAGCATACAGAAGGATGTTGAAGATATGGACGCTCTCCTTGCCAAAACCGGCGCACACTATGTTTTCGGGGTCAGCTCAGGGGGCATCATCTGGCTCCAAGCGGCACTCAGTCTACCCGCTATTCAAAAAGCCGTTATCTATGAACCACCGCTGCTCATTAACGGTTCCCTGCCGATCTCTTGGTTGACACGCTTTGACAAGGAGATAGCCCAAGGCAAGGTTGCATCGGCGCTAATCACAGCCATGAAAGGAACGCAGATGGGGCCTCCTATATTCAACGTCATACCCCGCCGGCTGCTCGAGCTGCTCACGAACATGGCGATGAAAAGTGAGGATAAGAAAACCAAGGATTACGACGTAACGATGAGGATGCTTGCTCCGACGCTGCACTACGACTTTCAGCTAGTCGTCGAGATGTCTGAGAATGGGAAGCTTGAAAGCTTTAAGGCTATTCGTGCCGAGGTGCTTTTGCTCGGCGGTAGCAAGAGTCCGGCTTACTTCAAAGTTGCACTTGACGCCCTAGAGAAGGTCTTGCCACATGTCACACGTATTGAGTTCCCCGGACTTGGTCATGGGGGCTCAGGTAATACTAATAGAGGCGGCAAGCCGGAACGAGTAGCACAAGAACTGCGCAGATATTTTGCCTAACCATATAATAGGAGAAGACCAGACACTAACTACTCTACTACTGCGCCTGACTGTTATGATATGTACAACACGGCTATTATCAAGCTATATCTACTATGACTATACGTCAAGGGTGTGAAAAAAGAATATCATAAGCCTATGCCAATGAAGGGAAAAGAGGAATTAAGTTCAGTGCTGCCTTCTTGCTCCACATGCGGGGCTACATTGGACTTGAAACTTCTCAGGTCTTTTGGAAGCAGACATATTATTAGCGACGATGGAAAATCATATTATTGTAATAATCCACTTTGTCCTCCTGATGAGGAGGAACGAAAGCGCCGATTGTTACCCTTTTCAGGGAATAACCACAACAACAACAACGACCACCACCATATGTAGCAGGGTAGCATACAGACAGAGACAGAGACAGAGAGAGAAGCAATAGGCTAAAACTTGTGGCTATAACGCTAACCTCCTATCATTGTAGCTGGTTTAGCAGCTCCGTGATATAGGTCCATCAAGCTGGGAATAAGTAGGAGAGAAGGACTAAAACTCGCAAATGGCCTCTATCCCACAGATCGACTCACGGGCAGGCATAGACTGTTACTGCACAAGCTTTGCCGGAACAGGGGGATCGATAAAGCAGGGGAGCGAAGGGTTTATGGTATCTGAGCTAGTGGACGAGTCGCTCGATATATCACTGTCGTACCATGAGAGTCACCGCTACCCGCTCTATATCCTTGAAAAACAGGACATCGACTCAAACCACGCCTTATTTGAAATTGAGCATGAACTGCACATAAGATTTAGGGTAATGGGTATAAAGGATGCCAAGGCTGTGACAACGCAGTATGCAGGTATGGAGCGAGTAATGAGAAATCCACCTGCGGAGTTAAGAAGTAGGCACACACGGCTTACACTGAAAGGTTTCACCAAGCACCCGCTTGAGAAGAGATTCCTTGCGGGCAACAAGTTTGAGATAAGGATCTACAACGTCCGCTCATCAGATCTCTCCAGCTTTGTTCCACAGATTAGCAAGGTTGGCAATTTTTACGGCCTCCAGAGGTTCGGCAGCGAAAGGTTGGTGACCCATCTTGTTGGTAGGGAAATTGTCAAGCGCAACTTTATGCAGGCAGTCGAGTTGCTGCTCAGCTACACTACTGAATTTGATACTCAGATGAGCAGAGAAATCAGAAACAGGTGCGCTGACCCAAGGAACTATCGGCAAGTGCTCAAGATGCTACCAAGAGGCATGGACATTGAGCGACAGGTGCTGTCGGCACTAGTCGCCGGTAGGAATGCCATTGCAGCTCTGCGTGCAGTACCAATCATGATCCGGAGACTATTCGTCCAGGCATATCAAGCGTATATCTTCAACAGATGCCTCAGCAGAGCCATCATGAGAGGCGAGGATCTGCTGCAGCCGCAGGCGGGAGACCTTTGCTTTGAAATGGAGGGGCCGGTGACCTTTGGTAGGATAATAAAGTATAATCCTAACTCAAAGACAAAGTTGGTTCCAGCAATAAGGATGGCAGGATATACTTTCCAACCTGGCAAGGGCAGATTTGAAAACATCACAAGAGCAATACTGCAGGATGAAGAAGTAGCTGCAAAGGACTTTTACATAAAGGAGATGCAGGAGCTGAGCCACCAAGGAGGCTTTAGACAGGCTCCACTCTGGTGCACAGATTTTTGGTATGAACGAGACCCACTGAGGGTATCATTCAAGCTGCCTAAAGGATCGTATGCGACCACGCTTTTGCGCGAAATAATTAAGCCAGATGATCCAATCAGAAGCGGCTTTTAGTAGCTCAAGGTGGGCACAACACCTGGCTATTCATTTAAACCTACGAGAGAGCTATAACAGACGTCTCAGTTATGGTAATAACATCAGATGAAAACAATATTGGTCACCAATTCAAAGGTTTGATAGATTGGCCGTATTATTGATGGTAATGGTAATTGGATAATGACCTGTTGAATTCTTAATTAACTAAACCGAACAACGCAGTTTATACTACAACCGTAAATCAAAAAGGCGCTCAACATAATATATAGCACGGCAACGTGGTATACTATATTCATATGCTCGGTGGCAGGAACCTGCATGAAATGATAGAAGATGCCATTGACGATATATACAAGAACCTGAGCGTCAAGATAGACAAAACGAACTCCGATAGGATCCATGCAATAGAAGCATCAGGCTGCACAAGGTTTGCATACTATGAGCGCAAGGACTCGCTTCCTTCAGATAATACGGCTAAGATCTCAAGCCTGCTTGGGAATGGTATGCGCCACTCACTGAGCAACGTACGCGGCGAATATAAGATCGATACCCTTGCGCTCGAAGTTAATGCCGACATGATAATGGCCAACGAGTTTATCGTAAGATTTGAAATTGTGCCTGCTCTGCCAGAAGTTCCGCACCCACAGCACATGCTGTACCTTAATGCATGTCTCTTTGCATTCAACAAAGACGAGGGTTTTTTAATCTACATGACTGAAGATGGCAAGATAGTCGAGTTCTCTGTGACCAAGAACAATAGGATGTTTGAAGAACTCGTTAGAAGGGCAAGAGTGCTCAGCACATTGCTAAAAGAAAACAGAGTTCCAATAGTCGAGCCATCCAATATATGCACAACTTGCAAATACTTTGAAAGATGTTATGCAAGAAAGAAGGTAAAGGATGAAGGTTCAGGCTTTATACTAGAAGAAATTTTTAAACCCAAGAAATAACAATTGTGAAAACATAGAAACGTGCCGTCAGCTATGCTCACTATGAGCTTCAGACGGCGCATATCCTTGGCTATACCTTCTTGCCCTTGAGCCAAACAGCACAGCTACTAGGAATACAAATACTCCTGCAGTCACAGCAAACATGAATGTTTCTTCAGCCATATTACCGGGAGCCCTACATGAAACTTAATAGCTTTATGAATTGCGTCATAACATGCTATGATAATATCATAAAATGTCAGGGGAATGTCAATGCAAACCCTTTCTCATAGTAGCTTGTTTGGAAGTTTGAGCCAGTCAACCTGTAGGAATAGCTCCCCTCAACACGGTAGTCGCCAGTGCCATCTACCATGCTGTCCCAGCTGCTGGCAGTAAGGTTATTACGCACTGCAACCTGTGTATCTTTGAGAGTGACAGTGCTGCTGCCAACTATTGGAAAGATGTCCTCTTGCCCAGATACAAAACCCTCAGGGCTTACTCCAATGTCCCCGGTTGTCATCTGATACTGGCCCACATTCAGTGTATAGTGGATCGTTTCAAAAATAGCAGTGCTTCTGTTAGGGTTGTGGACGTCAAATTCCACCTGTACATTTGCGTTCTCTTCGTCTATTTTCTCAACAACGATATCCCTGAGTCCTAGTTGGAGGTCGGCTATCTGAGTCTGGGACGCGCCTGGAGCCTCGCTATTGCCAAGAGGCCTGAAACTTCCCATTCCCATAATGAAAAATATGGCTATAGCAGCTGCTGCAATGCCGCCAGCTACTGCATAAATGGCCTTTGTATTCACAATAGCCTTTTTTCGTGTTCGCCCACGCTTTAAAGCTGTCGATTAATCCAAATGCTTATACTGGCCGTTACAAAAATTGCTGCCGGTTGCAATACCACAAGGCGGCAAATATCGGACGCGAGAGAGCTCAGAAAGCCCAAATAAGGCTCTTCGAGTACACCGGCTTTGCCATGCTGACCTATACTATCAAGCAGGGCATGGCAGGGTTTGAGCCTGTGGGTGAAGAAGAGCTGGTTGGTAAGATGACAAGTGGTAATGAGTCAATGCTTTTTATCTGCGATAATGATGGGTATGCCAAGGCTCAGTCAAGGCCCATGCCAATGGAACAGGGAGAAGAAGCTTTCAAAAGGATGCTTGCAGACGGTATGCAAGAGTTTACTGGCAATATTAAGACGGTATCATAAGCTATAATATGCTAATTTGAACTTTCGAGAAAAAAGGCAGAAGGGGGTAGTGTTGTGCCAATGATTAATAGCCGTATGGGGGCGCTGACCAGAAATTATTGCGATTGGAAAGATAATACATATATGCACATAATGGGAAGTCAATCGGCATTTGCTAGAAGGATTATGATGAGTTAAGATAGTCTCTATATTGTAATTGCAATGCGGTAGAGGTCATCATCATAAGACACAGTTGGAATGTAGCTCAATACACCTAATCTATATAACAAGATTAGATGATGCAAATGGAAGCTATTTATTATTATTATTTGGGGCCTTGCCACTCGTTTGACAAAGCAGAATATATGAATTTGACAATGCCTATACTATAATGCGTGTCCCAACAGTGCTACGCGAAATTGCGTTCTTGATTACTGCGGGATCTGACTTGAGCACTACTGTAGGGATCTTGCTCCGCTCTATCACCTTGAGCGCCACAATGTCTATCAGGTCATAGCCACCTGCCGCCGAATCTTCAGAGCCCAATAGATCTATGCACTTCTTGACAGTGATTTCGTTGAACAGCTTGGCGTCCTTGTTCTTGTTGGGATCAGAATCATAAATGCCGTTGACATCTGTTGCGTTGAGGAACTTGTAAGCTTTGACCTTTTCAGCAATAAGTGCAGCTGTTGCATTTGTGCTCTGCCCCGGATGTAAGCCGCCTGTCACAACTATTCTGTTGGCTGTTACAGCCTTGCTCACCTGCTCCAGGTCTTTTGGGACTGCAGGGTACGCCTGATCGCCAAGCGCAAGAATCATGAGCCTTGCATTCAGTCTTGAAACCTCGATGCCTATGATATCCAGAGATGCTTCATCCGAGCCAAAGCTTCTTGCGGCGGAGATGTAGTGGCGTGCAACCTTGCCCCCACCTGCAACAACTACTGGCTGCACTTTCTCGCTTATTTTGCTCAGCATTCTAGCATACCTCTTCAGCTCATATGCTGTTTCATAGCCAAACACTTTTCCAGATAATTTGATTACAACACGACGCCTAGCCCGCGTGAATCTTACCCGCCCCCATATTCAGTATACCCTGATCGCCCAATACCTTTTTAATAGCTCGCTCCACCTTCTCACGGTTCTCTGCAGTAGTATAGACACGTAGCATGTCGAAGAATCCTGAGATCGATTCTACAAGTGGAATCTCTGACATCGGCATCTCATACACTCGATCCTTATCGACAACCAATACGGAATACATCTCCTCCTTGCTTGGAGTCAGCGGCATCGAAGGGGCACGAGAGACATCGACAAAGACATAGTTGCTATCGACATCTGCCACATGTGCAATATGAGAAGCAAGCGCCTCCAGCGCTTTTCTGTCCATCCTTTGCCTATCGCGCTTGTGCAAGAATTTTTCATAAACACTCTTAAGCAACCTCCTGTCGCGGTAATCTCGCGCCATCTTGCCGGAAAATGCATATCTGCCGGAAAGCGTACAGAGCCGCTCAAGGGTGGCTTCATCTGTTAGCGTAAGATACTTGTGGAGCGAAGTATTTGTAAGTCCAAGCGCTTCGTCTGCCGCTATCATTGAGCGTAGGAGCATTACTTCAGCAGATCTCACTGTCTTATGGAAATAGACTGCCTTGAACATTTCATAGCGTGAGATCAGCATTGATTCAAGTGAGTTGAGAGCAGACCTGTTTATCGCAAGCCGGTTCTTTGAAACTTCAAGCGAACTCACAAGCCTGTGGTAGTCAAGCTTGGCATACTCTGCTCCGGTGAAAAGCCCATCGCGTGGCAAATAGTCCATGATGTCTGCAGACAGTCCACCAGAAATAATCTCATTCATGAAATTTACCTTTGACTGGCCAAATGAAAGCCGGCATATCTGATGCGCACTGTAGCCATACCTTCCCAGGATGTCAGCTATCTCACTTTGCATCATGATCTTTTTTCCAAGGTCCTCATGGCTAGTATTACAATGATACTCAAGGACCTCTTCGAACAGGTGCGAAAAAGGCCCATGCCCAATATCGTGTAACAGCGCAGCAAGCCTGAGATCCTGTATCGCTTCTGCATGATCGATATATCCCTTGCCAAGTAATGTTTCGCCTGCAAGGCCAGCGATATGCATGGCGCCAAGTGAATGCTCAAAGCGCGAGTGCTGCGCGCTAGGATACACTAGATGTGCACCAGCCAGCTGTCTTATCCTCCGCAAGCGCTGAAAAGCAGGGCTGTCGATCAGTTGTTTTTCAACCTGCGAGAATCTGATGTACTTATGGACAGGGTCTGTTATTTCGCCTGCGAAGTCCATATTGATTGCTTATTTTGTATCACAAGCTAACAGGACTTAAACTTTAAGCTCTTTCCTTATTATCTTCGTTATTTCTTGGTGAACCTGCTCCTTGCTCTTTGAGCCATCGACGACCTTCCATCTGTACTGCTTTGCAAACTTTAGGTAGTTTTTATAGGCTTTTGCTGCCAGCTGAGGATCGGACTCAAACATATCCTGAATCTCTGCGCGCTTGGCAGATATGCTTGGGTTGACCAGAATCACAAGCACAATATCTTCCTTTGGCAGACCCTTGTCAAGTCCAAGAAGCCAATTGGTGTACATGCCATTTGCTACGCCGTAGACAAGGTTTGACTGCCAGTAACGATTCATGACTATAATCGTACCATTTTCGAGCATGCTCTCGATCTCTTTCTTTTTTTCCCATCTGTTTGCTGAGAACAGCAGGTGCTTGACCTCTGGGAGGTAATCACGCTTACCCTCAAGGAACGCTTTTATTTCCATCCCAATTGATGTCATGTAATCTGGGAAGTCCAGAATGACACAAACCTTACCTGAAGCCTTTAGGGTCTCTGCAAGCATGCGAGACTGGCTGCCCTTGCCAGCCTTGTCGGTACCTTCTATTACTATTATCTTGCCCCTTGTTGCCACTGCATAAGGACGGATATGCATCAATAAAAAGATTCAAAGATCTTTACCTTCAACATAAAATTTATAATTAAATGTACAAAAATGGTTTAAAGGCTAGATAATTATCCAAAGAAGATATGTTGGGTTTATTTGGAGGAGGCGTACGTTTGTGTATATTATATGGCATGCCTGCTGAAATTTAATCTAGAAAAACAACAAATTAAAATATTAACAGACTGCTGTAAAAATTAGCCTTGCGGATGGTGCTTACTTGTAAGTGAAAAAGTCAACCATTGCCATATTCGATACTTTTAAGACCCGCAAGAACAAGTTCACTGGCGAGGCAAAGAGGCAGCGTGGCATCATAGCACATTTGGCCACAGAGCAGAGTCCAGATCTTCGCACCAGGACATCGATAGCACACGCCATTGCCAAGCAGCATGGTATCTTATGGCAAAACATCTACTCCGGCATATTCCGCGACCTTGACGAAGTTCTCATTCCAGCAGGTGTGGTAAGGGAAGGCGGCAGGCTGCCCTTGAGGAGGGGACCAAAGGCACTCCAGCTAGAAGGAGTGCCATTCTACGAACTGACAGATACTGGCATTTTGGTAGCATCATCAATTGAGGAGCTGAGCGATAATCGTATGCATCTGCTGCGGTCATACATATCATCACTGTCAGCAAGCGACTCTGATTCCAAGATAATGAAGGAGAGTATGCTATTTCTGATATTGGTGGCGCCGTCATTTGTTTCAAAGATCATCAACGAATACATTTACGCCTACAGCACTGGCACAATTGATAGCATTGCGCCACTTGACATCAAGAGGCTGAGGTCAGTCATATCTAAGCAGATAATAGTCGAAAAAGAGCTTGTAGAAGCTGTTATCACGATGCAGCAGGACCAAAGAGAGCTTCTCACAAACTTTTTCAAAGTGCTCACTTAGCTGCCTTTGTACCCGCAGGCAGTACATTGGTACTTTTTCTGCTTCCCCTTACAGCCCTCGCAACGCCATATTGTCGCGTTCCTGCATTTTGGACAGCTGAAACTCTCTGACAGCTCCCCCGGCCTCACTTGTCTACCACAGGCGTTGCAGTTTGGCATCTCGTAAGAACCGGCATACATTGACTTGGGTGCATATCCTCGTCGGAGTATTTTTACTTTGTTAAATTTCAAGGCTTGAGATAAAGGGATTTATATCATCTTGATGAAGTTATTATACCATGGGCATTGGAAGATATGTGGCAAGAGAGCTGGCAAGAGAGCTGGATGGCAGATCTAGAGAATTTTATGAGTTTGTCATGCCAGCAATTGACATAATAGAAGAGGGTAACGATCTAGTAGTCACCATTGATCTTCCGGGCTTTGCCAAGAAGGATATTAATCTCAGAATTATAGGCAATGTCTTGTACATAACTGCCAAGAGAGAGCAGGCAGAGCCACTTGGCACGGTCTACTACAGGCACAGGCCGCTCAAGATAGACAAAAGGGTTCTATTGCCAATATCGTTTAAGGAAGAAGAAGAAAAGGTGGAAGGCAAGGCGAAATACGAAAATGGCATCGTAACACTCAGGATACCTATACCGAAATCGACAAACATTCCAATAACGTAAATGCATACTTAATTGTTTGCCACTTTTCAACTATAGTAAGATTCTGAGATTGAAAAGTGAAAATAGAAAAGTGCAGCCCAATTGATCACAGGATTATGCATTACCACAAATAATAATACTCATCATAACTAGTGCATCATTCCATTATCTTCAGGCTGTTTCGTTCCCCTGCATCCATATACCAGTGGCGATAGGAAATTTGATGAAATGCTACACAATATATGGACTTTTGCAGTGCTTATAACTCAATAAGGAAAAGCTGGCAATAGCTCAAATGGAGCATGATAATTGCAGAAAAGGAGCAAAAGCGCACATGAAAATTAGGTTTAATTGATACTAACACATACCATATCCTAGTTCGGCAGGTACTCTCCCAGCACCTACATGGTTTAAATTTTCTTTTTCAATGCCACTGCAACTGCCGCAGCAGATGCGGCAAAGCCACCGTACGCAAGATAAAAGTTGTATGGCAACATCAAGGCGGATCCAATAAACAGCGCAGAAGCAAGTATACTTGCTGCAAGCGCGCTATTATTTTTCTCATATCCGCCCCGGGGTCCCATTGTTTCAAGGTATGTCTTTAGCAGCGGCGCAACATCTACTGAATCCTGAATTCCCTTTGCAAACCTCTTTGCAGTTACTTTTACTTCCTCAATGTAGGCGTCACGTACAAGTCCCTCTTCTTCAAGCAGGCCTGCAAGCACCTTGACAAACTGGAATGACACCTTATGGTGGTAATATATGCCTTCAAGAATAGAAGACATACGCATGTAGAGTGCAAGGTTCTTTGGCAGTCGGAAAGGAAATCGGCTCATCGTCTTGTTTGCAAGGTCTACCAGCGCCTTTACCTCCATCCTGTCGACCTGCCTACCATGCATGGATTGTATGCTGAGTGCAATGCCTCGCTCAACTATGAAACGGTTCACTGTGGGCTCAAGCGTCCCAAGTTCTATCAACACGTTGACAGTCCTCTCTGGGTCCTTATCTATCAGGCCAAGGTAGAGGCGGATAAGCCGGATGCGGGTCTCGCTGTCAAGCCTTCCCACCATTCCAAAGTCGTACAGTATCAGGCGGCCGTCGTCTGCAACTGAAATGTTTCCCGGATGCGGATCTGCATGGAAGATATTGTGACGCAGAAGCATCTTGAAGAACAGTCTATGCACGCGCACTACAAGCTTTTCTCTATCGATCTCTTTTTCATCCAGCCTTGGAATGTCAGTTATCTTGATGCCTGGAACATATTTCATTGTAAGCACATGTTTGGTAGTCCTTTCCAAGAAGACCTCCGGTATTATGACTGATGGATCGTCTGCCAGATTGCGCTTGATCGTAATCAGGTTCTCTGCCTCTATGCGGTAGTCCATCTCCTCATGTACCGTCTCGATGAACTGTGCCATCATGCCTTCTGCTGAGAATCCCAGATTCGGATCGATAAACCGTGTTGCAAGAGGCAATATCTTTTTCATAACGTAAATGTCGTCTTCAATTACTCTTTCAATATTTGGCCTAGACACCTTGACTATGACTTGCTTACCATCATACTTTGCCAAGTAGACCTGTCCAAGGCTTGCCCCAGACAGCGGAGCAGTGTCAAACTCTTCAAATGCATCCTCTATCCTGCTTAGCTCGTTTTCAATTACTGGCTTTACCTGCGAAAATAGAGCAGGGGGGACATCATCCTGCAATTTTGAGAGCACTTCGAGGTAGGGCTGCGGCAAAATGTCTACCCGGGTTGAAAGCCATTGGCCAAGTTTGATGTATGATGGCCCAAGCTCAATGAACGTTTTGAGCACCTTACGAGCATGCTTATGGTACTTTTCTTCGTCGATATTTTTGCCCTCATGCTTGACCCATTCGCGCCTGTCACGCCGCAAATTTATTACAATGGGCAAAAGCTTGAGTACTACCTTAGCAACATGCAATTTTGAAGGGTGCGGATAGACTGATGCTTCTTCGATAAAAGTCGTGTCCTCTTTTCTGATCGAGGCCGGACTCTCCGTGGAGCTTATTCACTCCTTCTTTTCTTTTTCAGCGAGTTGGTCATTTTGAAAACAAGGTTGCCTGCAGCAGAGCCGGCGATGTATCCAGCCAGAAGTGCGCCGATGACAGCATCCTTTGTGCTCTTGCCCTCCTTTTTGCGCATATTGTAGACCGTTGTGCCTAAGCGCCTGCCGACTAGGAATGCGGCTGTAGAGCCTGCTAAGTACTCTGGTGCATCCACAAGCAGGTGCCCAAGTGGGTTACTTGATGGATCCACTGTGTCCGTGTGCACACTGTAATGAGTATCATATTCTCTGATGTGGAGGACGCCATAGCGGTATTGCCTCATGGCTCCTTTCTTGCTGCCAAGTGGAGTCTCTTTGAGGTCAATTATCGGCCTGACGGCCTTAGGCACAATGATATTGCCGTCGCCATCAATGAACTCCACGTATCAAAGGAAACGTCGATCTGATATAAAATTAACGAATGAATAGGTTTAATCGCTAGTTGATATCTGTAAAGATATGAAAAGTGTTAGAGTAATTGAAAGTAGCAGGATCTATTCTGGTGGCATCAATCTTAGGAAAGATAAATTCTCGCTAAATGGCAAGATTGTAGATAAGGAAATTGTCGGACATCAAAACTCTGTCGGGATAGTGGCGCTCAGAGATAGCAGCGTTATTCTCGTTACTCAGTACCGCCGCGCGGCAAACAAAGTGCTGTTAGAGATTCCAGCAGGCAAGATAGAAAAGAATGAGACACCAAGGGAGGCAGCAATTCGTGAAATGGCAGAAGAGATCGGCTATGCCGGCACTCTCAGACCGCTGTTGAAATGGTACCTTGCTCCAGGCTACTCTACTGAGTTGATGCATGTATTTGTTGCTACAAACCTGAGAGAAATAACGAGAGGTCTTCTAGATGACGACGAGAATATTGGGATAAGGAAGATAGGATTGAGTGCGGCAATCAAGAAATGTCTCAATGGCAAGATTAATGACGCCAAGACCATTGCGGCATTGCTAGCCTATTACAATCAGTCCAACTCAATCAGCTGATAACCTTTTTCCTTGCGTTCTCTAGGAGACTAGTCCTTTCAATTACCAAGCTTTAGTGCTTCAAGTTGCCTATTGCTGCCTCTGCATATAGCCCTCCTCGGTAAATGGCTCATTATGATAGGCTCACTCGTCCTGGTCTATAGGTTCCTTTGTCTTGAGGAATAGTGACATAACAATATACTATTTCTAGTAGTTTAACTTTGATACTCACAAGAACTAATGCAAATAGAAGACCCAAACTTTGAACGTAAAGTCGACGAAATAACTGCAGGTATGGAGTCGTACATCCGCAAACATCTGTTGGACAAAATATCAAGAGAAAATGCTTCAATTATTATCGATTATATAAAAGCAATCAAGTTTGAATCTAACCCCAAGACCTCAAGCAAGCAGGCTATAATAGCGACTTTAAAACAACTCTCAGAATTTCATGGTAATGCCAAGTCGTTTAAGGAAATGACTAGAAGCGATATTTTGGTATTCTTAGATAGACTTCGTAAAAGCGACGACGAAGATAGCATGCACCATTGGATAGGAAGTTATAACACAAATGTAATTACGTTGATTAGGTTCTTCAGATGGCTCTATTATCCCCTATTAGACCCTCAAAACAGGCCAAAACCTGCTTGCATTCAGAACATTCGCAAGCTAAAACGTAAGGAGAAGACAATCTACAAAGATAGTGACCTTTGGTTAGACCCAGACTGCAACAAGATATTCTTTCGTCATGTGCCTTCAGTCAGAGATAGGGCTTTTCATGCAATGATGCTTGATACTTCATGTAGGCCTAAAGAGTTGATGGGTGCCAAACTTAAGGACCTCGAGTTTAAAGATACAGGGTATAATCAAAAATTTGCTTATATCTGGGTTGTTGGGAAAAGTGGGCAGAGAATAAAGAAGTTATTAGTCAAGTCCTTGCCTTATCTAAGAGACTTGCTTTCTCAAGGCCATCCAAGACCAGAAGACCCCAACGGCTATATCTTCTGTGGCAATGGGAAACGGAATAAAGGACGTAAGCTTGAGAGACATGCTTTTAGTCATGTTTATGGCGAGTATAGAAAAGTTCTTTTTCCATTGCTGTTAAAGTCACCAGAAGTATCTGAAGAAGACAAGAAAGTAATAAAGGAAAAAATTCTTACAAAACCTATGAAACCTTACATATTGAGACACACTTCTCTAACAGAAAAAGCTCAGATAATTGGAGAGTATGAACTGAGGCAACATGCAGACTGGACTATGACTAGTAATATGCCTCAACGTTATCTCCATTTCGCTGGTAATGAATCAATCAAAGCACAACTCAAGGCACAAGGAATTATTTCAAATGACGACTCTTCTCCTGATAGCGAGACAGCAGAACAGTCAGCGCTAAGATCTCCACTTGTTTGTACCAACTGCAGAGAACAGAATAAACCAGATGCTCAATTCTGTGCTAACCCGAAGTGTGGTATGATTCTAAGTTTCAAGGCTCACACAGAAAGTCTAGCTGAAACAGAGAATATGAAGAAAGCACTTGCAGAGATACAAACCAGACAGGCAGCATTTGAGAGAGTATTCAAAAAGTTTATCGCAGACGAACAAGACTGGGATCCAAGAGATCCAGAAGAACAAAAGAGAATAGACGAAACCTTTAACAGAATAATGGATCCAAAAAGTGACTTTTTTGGTGGGTAATATTAATAACGCCTCTGCCAAAAGACACACGCACGCCATGTATGTGTGCGCTATAAATGGTTTTATACTCTTGCTGTGAAAACCAACTTGAGAATCTATCTCTCCGTCGTCCCCAAAACTGGCGGTAGCGGCATCCACCCAAGGTGACGTTGACAAGGTTCTAGGTGACTATGGATAAAGACTCAAAGACTAACCAGAAACAAAACTGCTATATACATATAAAATAATACGCAATATTTTCATTCTTTTTTCTTGTTCTTCTTTCCTTCTGGTCCACTACCAATCCATGACTACATTACAAACTGAAAAGAGCTAAAAGAAGCCACTACTACTGATTTTGCTTTGAGTATTCCAGCAGATAGCAGAAAGAAACTACTCGTCGCCTCTGTCTAAAGTCCCATCCTTTTCTCAATCACTATGAAAATGTAGAGAAGACTAATAATCAAGGCTTTTGATTCAGGAAGATATTGGACAATCAAGAAATACGTGCTGCACTTGAACGTTACTGGGAAGCC
>DASUUV010000026.1:0-15042 GCA_036373895.1 Nitrososphaera sp.
CTTAAAGTCTATGTCTTGTTGCTTTTTTGCTACATTTAGCCTTCTAGGCGTATCCCAGTATGGACTCTTGCATTTGGGACATACTTTCGGTTTATCTTTTGTTTCTTCCTTTGGAAGCCACTTGTGACCGCATCTTTCACACAGGTATCCCCTTAACGTAATTTGTGGCATGTATCCTGAGTATAAGCCCTCTGGTATTTATGGTCTACTATAATACTGCAGATAAAGCTAAAATACCACCCTACAGTATGTTACTGTTAGGTATATAATAAGCGACGAACGTATGCAACGTGGTCAAGGAATGGCAGTAATATCTGAATATTCTTATATAGAACTCTAAAAAGGGCACAAATCAGATAAGAAAGAAAAAAAAGAAAACATTAGCTGACATACGCCCGCTCTGCATGTTGCGTAATGTCGAGCCCAATGTCTTCTTCCTCCTCCCTTACCTTGAGCCCTATTGTGGCGTCTATTATCTTCATGATGATGATTGTGCCGCCAAAGCCTAAAGTAGCTGCTACTGCGACGCCAAGCGCCTGTATTGCTAGCTGCATTGGGTTTCCATATAGCAACCCATCCGGGCCAGCAGGGTTGATAAGAGTGCTTGCGATAAGGCCTATTGCTAGTGAGCCCACTATGCCAGTTACGCCGTGGACAGAGCTGACATCAAGTGCGTCATCGATCTTCAGGTGCTCTTTCAGCAATAGTATCGCATAGTATGAAGCAAACCCAATTACAATGCCAAGCAAGAATGAGTTCTGTGCGCTAATGAAACCTGCAGCAGGTGTTACGCCTGCAAGCCCTGAAATCGCGCCGTTGATGGCAGCTGTGCTCGATGGCTTGCCCGCCCGCTTCCACGAAAGCGCTATCCAAACGAGGGCTGATGTGGATGAGGCAATATGCGTCACAAGCAAAGTGTTTGCAGCAAGCGATCCCGAAGCGAGTGCACTGCCTGCGTTAAACCCGTACCAACCGAGCCAGAGTAGTGTCGCTCCTATGACTGCAAGCGGTATGTTGTGAGGCACCATGATATCGGGGCCGAAATTCTTCCTGCGTCCAAGCACTAGCGCAGCTGCAAGGGAGGCAAGACCTGCACTTGTATGAATCACGATACCGCCGGCAAAGTCGAATACACCTAGCTCTGCAAGCCATCCTCCTCCCCATATCCAGTGTGCAAGAGGATAGTAAATGAAAATGCTCCATGCCACGATGAAGACTACAAACGCATTCCACCTGACCCTTTCTGCAAAGGCACCTGTAATGAGAAGTGGTGTAATGACTGCAAACATCATCTGGAAGGTGGCAAACGTCACACCTGGAATTGTCGGTGAATAGTCAAGAGATTCATTGAAGGGGACATTGTTATAGAACAGCCAATCAAAGCCACCAATAAAGCCACCCTGGGATGGAGAAAAAACAAGGGTGAAGCCAAGAACGAACCAGAGGGTGGAAAGAATGGCAAGCCCGGAGAAAGTCTGCATTATTACGGACAGCGAGTTTTTGCCTCGGATGAGGCCAGCTTCAAAAAATCCGAGCGCCGGTGTCATCATCATGACAAGGCCGGTGGAGATCAACATCCATGCAGTATCTCCAGTGTCTATCGCCATTTCCGCCTTCTAGTTGGTCGATCCATAATATAAAAACGCATCGGCAGCTGGGATATTAACCTGATCTGCAAAATTTATGATATTTTTTCCTTCTCAAGTATAGATTTTAGGCTGTTTGCTATACGATCTACATCTGCTTCTGTAACATGCGGATGTACAGGCAGCGACAGCACGTGGTCAGCGCACCATTCTGTCGCCGGCAGCTTTGTTTCCGACGCGGTGTGTGCATAGAACGGCATCTTGTGCACTGGTGGGCTATAATAGACAGTTGCACCCACATTATTTTGCGCAAGATGGTTCTTTATATCATCCCTCTCGTCCTGAAAGGCTACAGTGTAGAGATACCAATTAAACTTCCTGTCAGCAGTCTCCTGAGGGATCTTTACTTCGTGTTTCTTTGAAGAGGCAAGCAGCAGCTTGCTCAAAAGCTCCGCGTTGCGTCTCCGGATCTCTAGCATCTTGTCCAGCTTTTGCATCTGCACCTTAGCAACAGCGGCGCTCATCTCGGGCAATCGAAGGTTCAGACCAAGCATTCTTGTGTCATTGCCTTCAACCATGCCATGGTTTCTTATCATCTTGAGCTTGTCCGCAAGCTCGTCGCTTTCCGTTGCAATTGCGCCGCCTTCACCCGCTGTCAGCACCTTACTTGCGTACATACTGAAGCAGCCCAGGGTGCCTAACGTGCCAGTCTGCTTCTTTTTGTAACTCGATCCTAAAGACTGGCAAGCATCCTCTATAACGTCAAGTGAGTACTTCTCTGCAAGCTCGCGTATTTCGTCAATGTCGGATGGGTGGCCGTAGAGGTGCACAGGTATCACTATCCTGGACTTTTTGGTGATCTTGGCTTTCAGGTCAGAAACATCCATAGTATAGTCGTCCTTTTTGATATCTACAAACATTGGTCTACCGCCTGCTGCGACAACTGCGTTGGCAGTTGCTACAAAGGTAAATGAGGGGAGTAGTACCTCATCGCCCTGCTTTATTCCAGCGGCAAGTAGCGCAGCATAGAGCGCGGCCGTGCCAGAATTGACAGACACTACATGTCTGATTTTCAGGTAGCTTTTCATTAACGACTCAAAGTCACGCACTCGTTTGCCGCCGTCACGCGCAGCTGAAGTGAGTGCGGTTTCTTCAAGCACACTTGCTACCTCACGCTTTTCTTCTTCACCTATCCAAGGCTTGTTAATTGGAATCATATTTGACGACACTGTATGAATGGTCAATATCTTATCATATAGTATTTTTGCTTATAATGAGTCTCATTATAAAAATGAAGATCATAATAGTTAAAGAAGTATTAGAGCTGCAATTACATACGTAGAAGGAAATATGTATCTTTTTATATATAATATATGTCGATCTTGCATCGATTGCGGTCTTGGATTTGGACGTGGAAGAAGTCAGAAACGACAGGTTGGCTACAGAAAGTGCCAGTGAGAAACTCCTAACTGTTCAAATCCCTACAGCAGGACTGATGAAAATTTTATTCGCTGCTGCAGCCCCCTCACCGTGCAGATATTATTTTTGAAGAGTTGATCATTTTTTGACGGATATCGCACATCTACTGTTTTGTAATACTGAACTGGGAGTCTAGTTATGCTATTTAAATAATAATAGGCAGCACAATCTCAAAGTCATGGCGCAGAGGGCTAAGCTCGTCTATAAGCCGAATAATTACAGGGGTCTAGGGAACAGAAATCTGCTTTTTCACTGTGATAACCTTGAATGCATCAATTATTTGCTAAAGCATGGCTTTGAAAACAAGATAGATCTCGTTTATATCGATCCGCCCTTTCTCAGCGGCGAGCGTTATTTACATCGCATTAAAAACAATAGCAACCTGGCTTTTGAAGATGTATTGAAAGAAAGCGAATATCTTGATATGATGCAAGAGCGCTTGAGTGGAATCCGCAAGCTGATCTCATCTTCTGGATCTATTTTCATTCAGTTGGATTGGCATGCCATCCATTACATCAAGGTAATGATGGATCAAATCTTTGGCTCTGAAAATTTCAGAAATGAAATAATCGTAAAGCGGGGCCGTAGAAAGAACCTGCAGTATCAATTTAATTCAATAGATAGAATGCACACTGCTCATGACACTATACTGTGGTATTCCAAGTTGGCGGATACCAAATTCCGGCCTCCACTTGCGGAGTGCCACTCAAAGGCAAAGTGGATGGGTTTTTGGAGCAACGTAGACAGGCCTACAATGCGTTATGAGATCTTTGGCTCCAAGCCTGCAAGGGGGCAATGGAAGTGGGCAAAAGAGAGAGCGCTAAAAGCAATTGGAAATTATCAGCTATATGAGAACAAGTTCTCTCAAATGGTGCTTGAAGAATACTGGCAAGCTACCAGCAAAAAACTAGAGTTTGTAAGAAAGATCCCACACAGGAAATACCCCGAGTATTGGATCCCTCCAAAGACACACAGGATAATCGATAATGTCTGGCTCGATATTGAAGCGTACAACTATTCTACGGGTTATAGCACTGAAAAGCACACCCAACTTCTAGAACGCATAATCAGCCAGTTTTCAAAACCTGATGATCTTATTGCTGACTTTTTCTGCGGCTCAGGCACTACACTTACGGTTGCAGAAAAGCTTAGCCATCACTGGATCGGATGTGATTCGTCGCTGGCAGCAATAGCAGTTACGAAAAAGAGACTGGCAGGTAATTTTATCACAGTCGATATACATTAATTAAACAGAAGTACAACCGATCTACTGTGAAAGCGCAGTCTGCTAGCGACTATGAAGTCTTGCTCAAGAGGCTGCAGGACAAAGTGGGCAATACTGCCAAGAAGGCAAGGTCAAGGCTTGAAATTCCGACCCCCCAGATAATTTGGGTCGGCAAGAATACTATTTTCCGCAACTTCATGGACTTTCCGAAGGCGCTACGGAGGGATCCTGAAAAATTCCTGTTGTACCTCAACAAAGAGCTTGCTTCTGCTGGTTACATAACTGGCGAGCGCGTGATATTTTTGGGTCATAAGACACTCTCCTCATTTCAGGCGCTCATCGACCGATATATCAAGGACTATATTCAATGCCCAGTGTGTGGGAGCCCTGATACCCATACTGAAAAGAGCAAGCCAAAGGTCGCATTTTTGATCTGCGAGGCCTGTGGCGCCAAGTCATCGATAAAGGGCAACTATGCCTAGATCTAGGTCTGACCTGGCGACAAGAAGTCGTAATTGTAAAAAGGCCTTTATCTAAGCCCGAACAACAATAACAACAAATGTGTCATTTCGGTATGAAGGCTTGATCTATGCGTCCATCCCATGAAACTTAACTACCTTTTTCCAGACTACCTAGTTACTGCTTGCAACATGCTTGTCTATGAGTGAAGAACTTTTTACAATAACTTCATCGCAATACGGGATATTATTTCCACGCATTTTAGAATTGTGAACGTATTATGCATGTGCATTGTAACACCGAACTAGCTTGGTGATACACATATTCTGAAATAAGGTGATTTTATCCTGAAGAGACATTCCTTATGAAATGTCTAATAAGCAAAAATCTGTCAATATCAAAGTTCGACAGATTCTTTGTTTTTATGCTTTTCATAATAGATGATAAGATACGGGGCAGCAGAGCTGCTTATTACTTGTCATGCAAGTTAGTTTTTATCAAGCTACCTTGACAGGCTCTCATTCAGCATAAGGGCCAACAGCGCAGCCCTTAGCTCCTTTCCATAAGATGCCTGCTTAAAATATATTGCATTTTTAGTATGATCAATTGACTGTGAAATTTCGTCCACCCTTGGCAAGGGGTGCATGACTGCAATGTCTGACTTGGACTTTGCCAATGTATTTTCATCTATTGTATAAGTCCCCTTGACCTTTTCATACTCTTGCACATCCGGGAAGCGCTCACGCTGTATCCTCGTAACGTAAATGACGTCAGTCTCTGGCAAGACTTCGTCAAGCTTGCTGTGCTCCTTTATCTTGAGCTTGTCTTGTATTTCATAGAGCGACTCTTTCCTTATCCGCAGGGTAGGCGGCGACACAAGATGTACCTCCACCTTATAATTGGCAAGGCCATAGAGCAGTGAATATACAGTTCTTCCATATTTTAGATCGCCTACTATAGCCACAGACAGTCCATCGATCTTACCCTTCTCCTTCAATATAGTATACAAGTCAAGCAGGGCCTGCGTCGGATGCTCTTCGCTTCCACTCCCAGCGTTTATGATAGGGTTTCGTGACAGCTCGGCTGCAAACCTACTAGAGCCATCCAAAGGATGACGGAGCAGTATGACGTCTGAATATAGATCAATAACTCTTATTGTATCAGCAAGGCTCTCACCCTTTTCCACAGAAGACGACTTCAAATCAGAGATGCCGATCGAGCTTCCTCCAAGCGACGCCATCGCGGCTTCAAAGCTCATCCTCGTTCTTGTGGAAGGCTCATAGAAGATGTAGCCAAGAGTCCTTCCCTTGCCAAGCTCACCTCGCTGGCTATGCTTGAGGCGGCTTATACTATCGGTGGCGTCGAAGACAAACTCCAAGTCCTCCTTGGCAAAATCCTTTATCGAAACAATGTCTCTGTGGTAAAAGGGATTAGGCATGGCTACTACCTTACCACAAGCAGGCTATTATAATAAACACTATGACCTTGAACTTCCTTGATTTTTATACTCAAGGTTGCTGTCTTTTCTTGACATGATCCATCCAGCACTTTGCTCTATCTAAGTACAACGTGTTCGCGCTTTTGGTGAGCTTTTACACCAACCTTTGCTTTCTGTGAACTGTGTGTGTATATTATATGATAAATATTTCATCTCTTACTCCTCTTCTTAGGCAGATCGCAATCATGGATTAAGATCACTCGTTTATTATTACAAGAATGTAAAAACTAGAATAACGAAGGTTTGTTTGTAGTGACACATTGTCTATTGACGAGATAGTTGACGGAATACTCAGACAAGTCTAGATGGTCACTACTATAGGAGCATTAAAAAATATGATGAAACCGAAAGCTTGGAAGCTAGTTTTTGATATGATGTGATCTCTAGATCTCATCAGAGAGAATTGATCAATCGCTAGCGCTAGGTTCATATCCTTTATTTTCCGAGTTTTCTACATACATATTGGCGATATATCGCTATACAGTATACAAGAGCCCCAATATCGGCATATTTGTCAAGGCAAATGACAGCATCATCTTAGTACCGAACGGTTTTGCTGAGACAAAGACAGAAAAGCTTGCCGACTACCTACAGGTAAGCGAAGTGTATGCTTCCATAGCAGGCACCCGGCTCCTTGGCCCTATGACGGTCATTAACAATAATGGTATGCTGCTGCCCCCAATAGCGTCTGATGAGGAAGTCCAGATGCTAAAACAGTCAAGTCACCTCAATGTTGAGCGGGTAAAAAGCAAGTTCACTGCTATAGGCAACCTAATTGCAACAAACGATAATGGCGCAATAGTATCACCAGTCTTTAAGGGGGAGACAGACCGTCAGGTGCAGGATGTACTCGGTGTCCCAACCAACTCTATGACTGTAGGGGGCTTTGTTCAAACAGGATCAATGATCGTCACCACTAATGGCGGTGCAGGCGTCCACCCCAAGGCTACAGAGGACGAGGTAAAGGAAATTTCAGAAATATTGCAAGTACCAGCAGAGGCGGTAACAGTGAATGGGGGAGTGCCCTTTCTGTCATCAGGGATCGTAGCAAACATGAAGTCAGTCGTTGTAGGCAACCTTACAAGTGGGCCTGAGCTAATTATGTTGAGTAGGATCTTCAAGGCATGATCGTTGAAATCCTCTGCATAGGCAACGAGCTTCTATCAGGAATCACGCTCAACACCAATGCATACTGGCTTTGCAGCGAGATTACAAATGTCGGGGGTGTTGTAAGAAGAGTGACGGTTGTGCGCGATGATCTTAGTGAAATTTCGTCTGCGGCAAGAGAATCATTTGCAAGTAAGCCCAATATCTTGATAACTACAGGAGGCCTTGGCGCGACCTATGACGATATGACTTTTGAAGGCCTGGCGGCAGCACTTGGCAAAAAAGTTGTGCTAGATAGTAGAGCCGTCGAAATGCTCAAGAAAAGCTATGCAAGGCACAAGATTCACTATGAGCTGACGGAGTCGCAGCTAAAGATGGCCACTATACCGGAGGGTTGCACCCCAATTCAGAATCCTGTAGGAAGTGCGCCTGCAATCATGGAGCAGGCCTGTAGTATATCGATCTTTTGTCTGCCTGGTGTACCGTCAGAGATGAAAGCAATATTTGAAGAGCATATCCTGCCACGGATAAAGAAGAGCGTAGGTAAGTTTGTTACAGAGGAGCTCAACTATAATACAAGAGGCCTCACTGAGGCCATGATCGCTCCAGTGTTGATAGAAATAGTCAAATCTCATCCCAAGAACATGATCTATCTCAAGACGCATCCACGCGGCTACTACAGGAAAAAGATGCCGCAGATAAAGATACAGCTGATATCACGCGGTGACAATGAAAAAGAGGTGAAGAATAGGCTTGCTGCGATATCAAGAGTTATTGAAAAAGAAATTGTAAAAAGAGGCGGCATAATATGCTGATATTTTTAATTGCCGGGGCAGTAGGTGGAGCCACTAGTGCATTCTATCTTGCCTACAACTACCACCCACTACTGCTAAATGGTGTGATACATGGCGGGATTTTTGTTTCACCCCTTGTCGCCATGTATTTTGTTAAGAAATTGAATGTGCGTACTAGTGGCTTGTATCTGGCTGGCGCATTACCTGTGCATCTTGCAATACATTTTACAATAATAGGCGACTTGGCTCAGTTGATTGGTGTGAGCCACATCTTGCTGAATTTTCTGTCCCTGCCGTGAACTACTGCATCGAACAGTAACCTTAGTTGCTTTGTTCTCTTGCCCGTCCGGCCGTCACCTATTGTTCGATTATCAATCTCGGCTACGGGCTTGACTTCCGCAGCTGTGCCTGTCAGGAACACCTCAGTAGCAATGTAGAGCTCATCTCGTGAAATGTTGCGCACTTCATATTCGATGCCATTTTCTTTGGCAATTGCCAATATGCTGCTTCTTGTCACACCTTCGAGTGCACCAGAGGCAATAGGAGGTGTGACAAGAATGTTGTCTTTTACTACAAATATATTCTCGGCGCTTGCCTCAACTACTGTCCCGGCTGAATTTAGCATTATTGCCTCGTCAAAGCCGGCCTTGATAGCTTCTACCCTTGCAAGCACAGAATTAGCATAGTTGGCAGTTGCCTTGGCGTGCATCGGCATTGCCCTGTTGTCGATTCTTATCCACGATGACACCATCATGCGCACACCCTTGTCTACCCCATCGCTCGCTTTCAGGTACTCGTCCCACTTCCAGACTGCTATGGCGATAGACACTTTGTTTGACAGAGGATTGACTCCCATCTTGCCATAGCCATAGTATGCAATTGGCCGGATGTAACACTCTTCCATGCCATTTGCCTTGACAGTTTCAATCACCGCTCTTTCCAGCTGCTGCTTGGTATATCCAAGATCCATAAAGTAAATCCTTGCGCTGTCCATCAGTCGCTGTATGTGATCGCTTAATCGGAATATTGCGCTGCCGTTCACTGTCTTGTAACAGCGGACACCTTCAAAGACACCTGTTGCATAGTGAAGCCCGTGCGTTAATACATGAATCTTAGCATTATCCCAATCTACAAGCGATCCATTGAGCCATATTTTCCCTTGTGTCATTTCAACCCTGGATCTTCGTCCTTGTAGAATGTATAGCTCTGACTGCATCTGCAACGTTCGTCCCCTTGTCCTCGACCACTATTAGGATCCTTGAAGTTTCCTCCTGAGCGTCAAGATTGAGGATATTGAGGTCGTGCTCACTTACTGTGCTGCTGGCAGTCGATGCGATCTTGGGTACGCGCCACATCTCATCACCAATGAGCGTAACTACCCCTCTACCATAGACTATCTCCGTCTGAGGGCAGTAGGCGCGGATATACCTCTCATGCCTTTTGACATAGTCTGCGTCAAGGAACAGCAGACGAGTCACCTCAGTATCATCGATCAGATAGGGAGACAATTTCACAAAATCGTGGTACTGCCTGTCAAGTTGGAGTGATGCCACAAGATGCGAGGATGCCGTGCTCTCCACCCGCACTATCGCGCAGTTTCTCTTGCCGGTCACTATTTTTATCGGATTAGCATGCCCTAAAACTGGCGGATTCTTCTTGATCATGGTGATATTGCCGTTTGGCTTGACCATCTCTGTGATAACAATAGGAATGTCAAGGTTGTTGTCGTCTATCTCTTTTATCGCAATTGGGTCGAGGATTTTCATACCAAACATGCCTGCAAGCTTGGCTTCATTGTATGATAGATATTGTATGTATTCTAACTCTTCCTTCACGATCCTCGGATCTGCGCTTAAGACTGCGCTATCCTTTTCAAAGTCGATCTTGACATCATAATGATCATGGAGCAGAATTGCAAGATCAACAGCAGTCCTGTCTGAGCCTCCACGCTCATATGTCGTTTCAAGTCCATCCACAGTCTTGCCGATAAAGCCACCCATGGATACGACATCGCTGTGATCGATAAGGTCGATAAGATGGTCGGCATGGTGTTTTGACTCTTGTACCATAAAGTTGGCGGCTTCAAAGTTGTCATCAGTGATTATCGGCCACTTTTCGATTAACACATGTGATGATTTAAGGCCTATGCTCTGCATAACATAGTCCATCAAGTATGACATTGTTACTTCGCCACTGTATGCAAGCGTTCTTGATCTTATCACATCAACAAAGCGCCTATTCTCTGCCGCCTGCTTGAGCGAAATTATCACCTGCCTGTAGAAGTTATCAAGAGTATCAAGAAATTCATGGCGGCTATGGCTGTCCAAGTACTTGGAGGATATTCTCTCGTAGATCTCTCTTAGCACTTCAATCTCTACAGGAGTGGAAGAGGCATAGCTTTTACCCACATAAATCGCCATGTCAGTCATAGAGATGATTTTGCCATTATATTCAATTAGAGGTGCCGAGAAAACAGTGACTACCTTAGATTCTTGCTGCAGCTGTTTTATCCTATCGACGATTTGGGGGATCATGGCCCCCTCAAGCCCAAGGGCGCTGCCGCCAAACTTTGCAACTGTTATATGAGTCATTTGGTCAGGGATCTCTGGGGCTAGTTGCAAGTAATTCCCTATATTAAAGATAGGAAATATGAGAAAGGCCTCTCATGTTATTAATGGTGAACATCAAAGAAGATGTTTCAATTTTTGGTATAACTATGACCTTAGAAAAAATGAGAAAAAAATCAAAAAATCTCTTCGTCTTTTCTGATGCCGCCCAAACCCGTCTTTATGCTTTCCGCGCATTCAAGGCATGCGCTGCTTGAGAATGGGAAATCCTTGGTGCACTTTTTGCACACAGGTCTCTTGCATTCAGAGCATTCCATTGAGGCGGTTCTTGTACTGCAAAGATAGCAGAGTGTCATGATACAATAATAATGTCATTGGTGCCGTAAAAGGTTTTTAGAATATAATCTGCTTTTCATCAATTGGTGATTTTTCCAATAAGCTTCATTTTTGTAAAATGTCTTGTGTAGCAAGGGTAAAGCATATGATAAAAAGTAGAAATATTTGCTAAAGCTTAATGTAGTTCCCTTTCCCACCTCTTATATTACTATTGTCGCTTCCGATATGGTTAAATCTGCTTGCCCAGATATCTCCCTCGCCAAGATGAACAACGAAGAACAGGCACCAAGGGGGCATATATTTGCCTGTACTAGCAAGAGTGAGCAAGAATGCTTTGACCGGATGCTCTTTGCAACAAGCCATGTCTATGGCGAAAATGTTTTGAAAATAAAGAAAGGTCATATTCTTTTTCTGCTCAACATCGATACAGATACACTCTACGGCACTTTCCTAGCCAGGTCAGATGGGGCAAAGGATATCGTGCCTGAAGCTTGGAAAGGTAAATACCCGTATCAGGTGCAGGTGTCTCATAATGGCAAGATATACTCAGTTGAAGGTGCAAAAAAAGTCCTCTCTATCATGAGGATCAGCTGGCACGACATGCTTAATGGGGAGCTGACGCAGCTGCTCTCTAGATACATCGAAAACCCCAATGGCAGCTTGAAGATTGCTAGAAAGAATGCAGAGAGCAAGCTGCGGCTTGAAACCACTACACTTTGGGACTATCCCCGGCAGAACTACGGCAAAACTCAAAAGGGAAGCAACAAGTATGCGGGTGTGACGCCAGCGTTTGTGATATACAACATGATCAAGCGCTACACGGAACCAGGTGACCTTGTGCTTGACCCGATGGCAGGAAGTGGCACTACCATCGACGTATGCAAGGAGGAGGGGCGCAGATGTATAGCATACGACATTTCTCCTACTAGGCCGGATATAACTCAGAATGATGCTCGCAAGATACCGCTTGCAGATGCAAGTGCCGAAATGATATTCATTGATTCACCGTATGGCGACAATATCGGCTACAATGACCATCCTGATAACATAGGGCGGATCTCTGCAGAGACTGACCAGTTCTATAAAGAGCTTGATAAGGTGATGGCCGAGTGCTATCGTGTGCTCAAACCCGGCAAGGTGCTGGGCTGGCTAATAGGCGATCAATGGGTGAAGAAAAAATTCACACCCGTTGGCTTTCGCGTGTATGAGAACCTTTGCAAATATTTTGACACAGTGGACATTGTATGTGTCGCAAGGAGGAGCCAGACATCCAACACGGCAATATGGCACAGCCGCGCACTCCGCTTCAACTTTTATCTTCGCGGCTTTAAGTATCTATTTATAATGAGAAAGATGGTTGGCGAGCTGCCTGCAGAAAGAAAGATCAGCTGGAGACAGTACTCCAGAATATAGAGGTTTCTGCCACATTTTGTGTCAGCATATCCTGTGTGTCTTGTAGAACGCTGCAGCGACTGCATGTTTAGATAGCCTCTATACTCAGCTCATGCGAACTGTCGCTACAGACGCAGTATTGAATTTGGCATACATAAAAGAACAGTCATTAAGCTCGATCTGCTTAGGGAGATGATGATGCAAGTTTTGAATGTTCAACTCAGAATATCTAACTACTCCCAAATCTAATTTGCAGTTAGTCACATTATTCACCTCGGGTATTTTTTGAAACCAAGAACATGTTGTCTGTGTTGAGAATCTACTAAGATGGTTTGACTCAGGCTAGTAGTGTTGTCCATATCATACATGCATGTAAGAATCGCAAATAATAAAAAAGAAAGAGGAGGAGATGCTATTTTTACTGCTGCATCAATGATTGTCCCTGAAAAGTCAGCGATTCTAGCGTTTGCATGTTATGCTGAACTACGGGGTCAGGAAGAGGCACGTACGATAGTTCGCTTGCAAATTGCTGTCCATCAGTGATCGCCCATTGTATGAAGTCAACTAGTGCTCTTGCTCTTTCCATGCTGTCAATATTGGTGCTCAGATCCTGGTATAGCAAGAGGTACGAGAAGCTTGCAATAGGATACGAATTAGCGCCTGGTGCATTTAGGAGACTTACATCTCTCCATGATTCACCACCTGCAGGAAGGTTTATTGAAGTCATATTTTGTGTACCCGTCGCATTAGTCGTTCCAGTTGAATTATTGGAGGTAGTGGCATTTGTGCTTGTGCCGCCACCACTTAGAACTGCAGCTTCTACAGCTGTCTGTGTCGAATTCAGTGATGGTTCTACAAAATTTCCTTCCATGTTCTGGATGTATGCATAATCTGTGTCAGTCGTCAATGCATAGGCAAGCTCGACATAGCCTATCGAGTTAGGAGTACTTATAATCGTGTTAGCAACTCCTTCGTTACCGGGTGCTCCCAGTCCAGCAGGCCACTCTACCGACGTTCCTGCGCCGACTGTATCGCTCCATTCAGGACTAACGGCTGAGAGGTAGCTTGTCCAGACAAAGGTAGTGCCAGATCCATCAGACCTGTGTACAACTACGATATTTTCGGAAGGCAACATCAGATCTGGGTTCAGCTCCTGTATCCTTGGATCGTTCCACGTTGTGATCCCCCCAAGGAAAATGTCTGCTAGCACAGGACCGGTTAACTTTAATCCTTTTTCTGGCACTCCATTTATGTTATATGCTGCTACTACTGAGCCTATCGTTTCTGGTATGTGCACGGCTGGACCTGTAAGAGCTTGTGCGTCATTTTCGGATAATGGGGCATCGCTTGCACCAAAGTCGACTGTCCTTTCAGTAAACTGTCTAATTCCTCCGCCGCTTCCGATCGACTGATAGTTTATGTTCACATTAGGATTTACGTTCTGATATTCAACACGCCATGTGTCAATCAATGGAAAAGGAAAGGTCGCACCTGCGCTATTGATAGTAATTTGGCCCTGTTGTTGGGATAGCTCGGATGGAGGCCGAACTTGTGCGAATGTACTTGTGCTATACGGCACCAGCAAGATGGCTACAAGAACAGCTGTCGTTACATGAATCAGGTTTGCGTTCATGTTCTACAGGAGAAGCTATTCTATAAATTGGTTAGACACGTGATCTTGATAGTTCGCCAGGTTATATGGGGTACACACCTTAACACAACAGAACCTATAACAAAAAGAATGTAGATACACCTATTGCAAAACAATAGAACGCAAAAATATAGAATTTCCCCCTGATTACCAGCCCGACCAGGATGCGGATGGATGCGTAGCCAACAATTGCAGAAATTGCTGCGCCTATTGCATAAGACTGATGCCTATAAAATGTATATCTTCAGCTCCTCTCAGATCTTGTGCCAAAAGGGCATCGATAGTTGCTGCCCCCAGAATTGCAGGGATGGATAGCAAAAAGGAATGCCTCACTAGTTGCTCTCTTTCTATGCCTGTGAACATCCCTGTGGCGACAGTAGCACCTCTTCTCGATATGCTTGAAAATATTGAGACACCTTGCCCTACTCCGATCAGTACAGCGTCAACCGGCCCCAGCTTTTTGTGGCCGGCTTTCAGAAAGGCAGTTATTAGGATGAATACTCCCGCGACTATGAAGCCGATGGCGATTGAAAATGGATCGTAAAAAGAATATTCAAAGAAAGAGCGGAAGGTCATGCCTATTATTCCGGTAGGAACTATGCCCAGTATGATAAACCAGAGCATTGTCCTCCCTTGGGATACTTGCCCTCAATTCTTTTACATTGGGCAAAGACCGATTTCATAATTCCTACTATATCTTTTTGATATACTGCAAAAACTCCTGCCAGGGTTCCTACATGGAGTATAGCGTCATAAAATACAGGAACTTCAAGATCCATTGCAAGCTGGACTAAAGCCAGATGGTCAGAGCTAGAGATCGGAAGCCACTCGGTCAGTCCCTGAACTATACCAAGAATTATAGCCTGAAAAACATCAATTGTTGCCAAATTTAAGCATCGCTAGACTGATTGATTTATCATAGAAAGCATCTATTTTATGCATTACGGA
>DASUUV010000027.1:0-4936 GCA_036373895.1 Nitrososphaera sp.
TATGTCTACTTTTGCCTTGCTATAAATACGGTAGAACTCATCGGCGATATAGTTCAAGGCATCATTTCTTTTGAAAACAGGATTTATGTCGCGGAACAGTATCCCTTGCTTGGGAAAATCAGGATAGCTGGCTATTATCTCGCGCAGGTTGACCTGCTTGGCTTTTGCACCCACATCAGTAAGGCCATATTCTGGTTGTAAAAAGATTGCGAAGCCACTACTACTATACTTTATACAGCTCTAATGAGCATTAAATAATAATGCTTACAGAACAGCAGATGCAGTTTGTAGAGAAGATTGCAAGCCTGAAGGACTTTGATGAGACCTTTGAATTAGTGAAGGCAGTAGTCCTGCAAAAGTTCAAGCTGCATCGAGCAGGACTAAGCCTGATATTGCAAATGATGCCAAGCAACCTTGGCGCCTACCATATGCTAGGCTCAAATGCAATAGTGGTCAATACTTATCTCTTGACTACATTGAAAAAGATAGTCAAATCAACTGAAGAGTACAACTCTTACATATTCATGGTGCTGGCCCATGAATACCTCCACAGCCTTGGAATTGTAGATGAGAACGCCGTGCGTCAGATGACTTTTGAGCTATGCAAGTGGATGTTTGGTAATGATCATGCTGCAACCAAGATGGCAAAGAATGGTCCATACGCTATATACCCTGAGTTAGGGTCATTGATGCAGTCACAGTTTGGTAGGGATTTTCAAGTTGTCAGGAACTTTGACAGGACCAACCAGACCTATATCCAATAATCTTATGTATTGTATGACGTATATTCAATGTTGATTGAGCGACACTTTGAGGAGAAATATTAGATATGGATAAGAGGCGTTAAAATTGAAGATGCCATCTTTGCCATAAAAGTGTCAGCAGCGGAAACAAAATTTAGCGGGATGTTGAAGGCACTTGTTGAAAGATCTAGAGTTGAATACGAATGTTATAGTTCCTAATCTTATAGTAATTTCGTTAAATTGAATCGCAAGGAAACTAAGGCCTAGATCAAGAAGTCATTTGAAGAGTGAGAAAAGCTTTCAGATACTTTCAATAGAGCAATTCTAGCTGTAGGCGGTCCAAGAAGGTATTATAAAGAAGAATATAGTAAAGATGATGCTGACAAGGATTTCTTGCTCCACCAAAAGTGCCAACGAGCTGCCACTAGATTAGCTGATTGATGGGTAAAGGTTTCAGGCACAAACTATCTAGCCTTTCAGATTTGTATAAAAATTACAACAAATGTTGCTATTTCTTTACTATATTGCACGTGAGAAAGTATAATAAACATTCAAGTGCTATATGTCTTATATGGCGATTAAGAACGGGGCAGAATATATTGAAAGCCTCAGAGGTAGAAATCTAAAGATATACCTTTTTGGAGAGCTCGTAAAAGAGCCAGTTGATCATCCAATGATCCGGCCATCAATAAATGCAGTGGCAGAGACCTATGACCTTGCGGCGGAAGATCCGCAGCTTGCTGCACCCAATTCTTCGCTGACGGGAACCCAAGTCAACAGGTTCTTGCACATTGTAGAAAGCGCGCAGGACCTAGTTGACCAGAACAGGATGCAAAGGAAGCTTGGACAGCTCACTGGCACCTGCTTCCAGCGTTGCGTAGGCATGGATGCACTTAACTCATTATATTCAACTACGTATGAAATCGACCAAAAGCACGACACTGATTATCATAAGCGTCTAGTCGAATTTGTCAAGATGTTGCAACGGGAAAATTTGATGATCGGTGGTGCCATGACAGACGTCAAGGGTGACCGTGGCCTATCGCCTTCGCAACAGGAAGACCCTGACATGTTTGTGCATGTGACAAAGCGTGACAGCAAAGGCATATACATCACCGGTGCAAAAGCCCACCAGACTGGCTGCATCAACTCCCACTGGATAATCGCCATGCCGACAATGAGATTGAAGTCCGAAGATAAAGACTATGCGATTATTGGCGCAATTCCTGTAGATGCTCCCGGCATCACCTACATCTATGGCAGACAGTCCTGTGATACAAGGAGTATGGAGGGAGGCAACATTGACGCCGGCAATGCCATGTATTCCGGCCAAGAAGCCATGATAATCTTCAAGGATGTTTTCATTCCAAACCATCTGATATTCATGAATGGTGAATATGAGTTTGCCTCAATGTTGGTCGAACGCTTTACTTGCTATCATCGTCGAAGCTATGTGTGCAAGACTGGTCTTGGCGACGTCCTGATTGGAGCCTCTGCAGCCATTGCGGACTACAATGGTGTGGCAAACGCCTCACACATCAAAGACAAGCTGGTTGAAATGACGCACCTCAATGAGACGATATTTGCGGCAGGCATTGCATCCTCGTACGGAGCGCACAAAACCTCAGCGGGCAACTGGCAGAATGACGACATGCTGGCAAATGTCTGTAAGCACAACGTCACTCGGTTTCCATATGAAATAGGAAGGCTTGCCCAAGACATTGCAGGCGGACTTGTAGTGACAATGCCGTCTGAGAAGGAGTTTCGCAATCCTGAGACTGGACCTCTGCTTGAAAAATACCTGAAGGGCCGGAAAGGCGTATCAACAGAGAACAGAATGAGGGTACTGAGGCTAATTGAAAATATGACTCTTGGGCGAAATGCAGTAGGCTATCTGACAGAGTCAATGCATGGCGCAGGATCGCCGCAGGCGCAAAGAATCCAGATTGCTCGCCAGATGCAGCTTGAAACTAAGAAAAAGCTTGCAAAGAGGCTTGCACAAATCAAGGAAGGCGAGGCTGAAGAAATGGTGCCCGAGTCTACAGAATACTTTGATAGAATATTCGGTAGTAAGAATAAATCGAAATAAGTCTAATGTAACTACCGAGCCCGCAATAGGTTAGCCTCTCTCTAACGATTTTTCAGCCATTGCTTTTTACTTTATCTTTCAAGGAACTTGATCTCAAAAAGGATTATTTATTAGTTCAACATAATTATTATGGTATTACTCCGGGGTTGTGTTGATTGAAATTAAACGAAGCTCAGGTTGAGGATCTCACTGGTACGGTTTTTCGTACTATAATTAGCAATGGCAAAGATGGCATACTGCAGTCAGAGCTTTGGAAGGAGCTTGACTTGACAAGCCGCGATGGCTCTCGCGTTGCGATCCGGCTTGAAAAACGATCACTGATTCGCCGCGAAAAAATGCTAGAAAACGGCCGGTGGACGTACAGACTTTTTGCAGTAAAGCTGCCGGTTGACACTACAAGCATCGAACAGGCCCCCTGTTTGACATGCCCTTTTGAGCACATGTGCTCTCTTGAAGGTTCTTACAGTCCTACAAGCTGTAATTTAATTGAGGAATGGCTCATCAAATCTTTTGACAATTCAAACCTAAAGCCTGCAAAACTTTCTAAAAAATGAGACTTGCTGACGCTCGACGTGACCAATACCGTCGACTGGCAAAGGATCAGGGATACCGGGCAAGGTCAGCTTACAAGCTGTTGCAGCTGAACCGCTCTTACAATATTATAAAAAAGGGTGATAAAGTGGTTGACCTTGGATGTGCACCAGGAGGATGGCTGCAGATAGCCGTGAAGGAAGTACGGTCGTCAGGGAATGTCATCGGGATAGACCTCAAGCCCGTTACACCAGTTGCTGGTGCGATAATTCTGCAGGGCAGCATAGAGGATCCAAACATGCTAAGCAAAATAGCTGAAATTTTAGGCTGCAAGGCTGACGTTGTCCTCTCAGATTTAGCTCCAAATGTGAGCGGTGTATGGGATATAGATCATGCAAGGCAGATTTCTCTTTCCACAATTGCATTACGGTTTGCACAGCATGTGTTAAGAGTAGGCGGAAGCAGTGTGTTCAAGGTGTTTGAGGGCGACATGCTAAAGGAGTTCAGATCTGAATTACGCAAGAGCTTTGGCAAAGTGTTTTTAAGCAAGCCTTCTGCAAGCCGACAAGAGAGTAGTGAATTATATATCATCTGCCTGGACTTTAAGCAATGAACCCAAAACATTTCTTTTGATTGACGACCTGAAGCATAAAATGGTAATTTAGCATGTATGCCCTAAGAGCGTCCAATACTTGATTGGATTGTTCTAACACCTAATTCCGATGTGGAACATCTTTATCGCAATAATTTCATATGTTGTCACAATCTATCTCCGCCAGAAACTAGCAATGATAACACAGATAGTTAAGTTCGATGACAAAAACGGAGAGGTATTCATATCTGCTGAAAGGCTTGATAATGAAGTCGTTGTTAAAGTTAAGGATACTGGTTGCGGTCTAAGTTCTGACGTTCTACCGAAACTGTTCACTAAATTCATGACCAAGTCCGATAGAGGCACCGGTCTTGGATTGTATATTCAAAATATATCATCGAATCACACGGATGTATGATAAAGGGAGAAAATAACAAAGATGGAAAAGGTGCCACATTCACTTTTGTTTTACCACTAGAGCAAGTAGAGCATAAAGATCAGTAATATTACTACGCAATGCATTCACGTGGATAGCTTACAAACAATACAACAGCGGAATTTATGTTAGATGATATAGCTCATGTGTGCAAAATTTTCATCACTGAATGTATAACCTGTTTTATGGTCCTGATAATGGAGTTGACATTTTTCTGTGAATTGCTAATAGTAAAAGTACATTCGTCTTTCAGGTGCCATGGCAGCTATAGTGTGAACCTAAAATAGTTAAATTGTCCCCAGTTCGGGATCAATAAATGCAAGATGGCAATCTTCAATACAGTATAGCAACTGCATCATATCGTTCTTTTTTTGCTGTCCACTTACAATGTTATATGTGCGATGAATGCGGTGTTAGCTTTAATCTTACAATCACAACACTGGGATCAATACACAGATATCAGACAAAACAAATGAGCATTTTCTTAGCGAACTTTGGAGTACGCACGATCGCTTCATGATAACTTTTTCGAACTAATGTTATTC
>DASUUV010000028.1:0-5520 GCA_036373895.1 Nitrososphaera sp.
AGAAAATATGCGCGTTCATGGATTAAATCAGTTATTATACAATCTTAGTGAGGGATACAATAAGGGTTTCAATGCTTGGTTTATCTGCTATGTTAGCGTAGGTTAAGTGAGAATGGCCGTTGAGCAAAATGTTACTCCTCCACGACGTGTAACGCATCGATCTACTACCACTCCTCCACGTCCCAACAGAACCTACCATAGGAAGAAGTCAATCAAGCAAAAGGATATTGATACCGTATTGGTGGTCAATCCAAATTCTAGCAGCGGCTTGACTGGAACAGGATGGAATGATCTATATTCTGAAATTAAGGAGGCCATAGGTACCAGGTTTGAAGTAGCTTTGACTAAGAAACCTGGCGATGGGACTACACTAACACGACAATTTTTAAAACAAGGATTCAAAAAAGTTGTGGCTATAGGCGGTGACGGAACTTTAAATGAAGTTGCAAATGGCTTTTTTGAAGAACCGGTAGGAATACATTCTAACAAGAACAATGGTGGACCAGCCGCCGGATCTACTCCTGTGAAACCAATAAATCCTGATGCAATAATGGGAGTCGTAGCAGCAGGCACAAGAAATGTTCTTGCCAAGTCTTTAGGCTTACCCGAAGGGATTGTTAACTGTTGCAAGACATTTCACTTAGGCAAACCAAAAAAGATGGATGTTATCTATGCTACTGTTACAAGTCAAGAAGACCACTCGTCAACAATGAGCAGAATTTTTCTCAATGCTGCTGAGATGGGCGTTGGAGGAGAGATAATTGAGAGGTCAAAGAAAGTCAGGGAAGTGGTTAACAGTAGAATTGTCTCCACAATTACAAGTATTGCTGCTACCTTGCCCACCTATCAAAGTAATGAGTGTGAAATATCTATCGATAACAATAAAAAGAAATTTGCTATCAAAATGACAATGGCAGTGGTTGCTAATGGTCAATTCCTAGGGGGTGGATTCAGAGTAGCACCACACGCCAGTATGTCTGATGGATTGCTTGATTTGGTCATTCTAAAAGATTCTGGAAGCCTCAAAATGATAGATGAGCTTATTAACATGAAAGATGGCGATTACAAGGAAGAAGACAATATAACCTATAGACAGACGACAAAAGTCTCTTTAATATCAAAGGAGAGGGATGTTACTGTCACAGTCGACGGAGAGCCAATTGGAATTTTGCCTGCAACATTTGAAGTTATTCCGCATGCATTAACAGTAAGAATGTAACTGCATCGCTGCCAACATTTTCTTGAGCGTGCACAAAATGAATTCTCTAGATTGATAGAAAAAAATTTTCACCTACAGAGGCTCAAGCCTCAAGTACTTCACAGTATAAGGCTCTGCTGCTCAATAGTACATAAGACGCCGCGGAAGCGCAGACGAGGCGTATATATTAAGAAAGTGCAAAATTACTAGCAATACATATGCGCATAGTTGTTGTTGCTGGAGTACTTGCAGTCTTGATGTTGCTTCTGCCAGCCTTGGTGTTTGCACAAAGCCTAGAGGATTTCCAGGTGGTCAAGACGGAGAGGAGCGAAACCTTTGTGCTTCCTTATACTGCTGTGAACCGTAATGAACAGGATCCTCTTGTATATACATTTGACGAACCTAAGCAGCCAAACTGGATATTTACAATACAGAACAATGTGTCATATGTCCCAAGGGAAGGCGCCAGAACCATAATAAAGATACAGGAGCCGGCACCAAGCGAAAAATTCATCGAGCTTGCGATATACGGTGATCAATCAATGAGATACTGGGTAGGGGTAAATACCGCTGAGGCAGGATACGCCAGAATGTATGACAGCGAAAATGGCTGGTCAACCCAAAACCCCATATCTGTGACTCATACGGACAATAGTGGCCTGATCGTCACAAATGGTCAGAGGACCGTAGTTGATAGACTTGATGTCGATGGCTTTGCAGCCGCGTCTATAGAAGTCTATGGCAACGATAGAAACTCAACCCTCGCCAATGCATTTGCTGGAGAGATGGCTTTTGAAGTCCTATTTGGACGCTTCGACCAGTCACCGATCTACTTTGTGCCAATAGCAGTTGGGGCAGGAATATTCGGTCTCGTCGCAGGCCTTCTGATACTCAAGAAGAGAAAGGCTTCTTCTGATTAGAATAATAGTTGTAATTGTAGTATTTGCATATTTCTTTTAGATCGCATATCTTGCAGATGGGCCTGACAGGCAGACAGACGTTTTGTCCATACATGACAAAAGTATTGTTTACCCTTGTCCATAGCCGCCTATTGACCATCTTGTTTAGCTCTATCTCCGTTTGCTTGACTGTTTTGGTGCCGACAAGCCCAAGCCTGTTGGAAATCCTATGTACGTGTACATCTACAGGTATTGCTGGTTTGTTGAAGGCATATACAAGCACACAATTGGCAGTCTTTCTACCCACTCCAGGCAGCTCTAGAAGACTATCAATGTCAGCAGGCACCTGACCGCCAAATTTGCTCACTATTATCTGTGAAACCTGCTTGATCCGCTCGGCCTTGACATTGTAAAAGCCGATGCTCCGGATTAGCTTCTTTATTTCGTCAATGTCAGCTGATGCAATGTCGTCTGGTGTCCTGAACCTTGCGAAAAGCTTCTTGACAACCTTGGTAGTGTTTTCGTCCCTTGTGCGCGCTGACAAAATAGTTCCGATAAGGATCTTGAATGGGTCATCTTGTTCCTCCATTTGGAGGCAGCGGAGCGCAGTCAGGCGCTGCAGTTTTTTTTCGCGGCTGAGCACACGCTCCATCTTTTTTAATATTGTACTTATCAGATATCTTGGCAATTGGATTATCTTATGGCTGCAAGAGTATAAAATTCTGTAGTGTTGGCGGGGTTGCGGTTCTTGAGAGCCTTTATTAATTCACGTGATCATATTGCCGATGCGCGACTGGTCAAAGTCACCCCGGCCCAAGTCAAATTGGCTTGTTGTTGGTAATGTTGCCTTAACTCTCCTTGTATCTCATTATTTTTTGTTTTGAAGCATTAAGAAAAATCTCTATCTCGATAAAAATATTGAAGAGGGTAATTGTATTACTAATAATAGTCGAGTAGGCTCCTTTGAGCATTCTTCTTTCTTTGAACAATTTCTTCGCGTACTAAGTGGGTTACCAACAAGCCTATTTTTCTGACCGGAGGCCTATTTTCAGATAGCTCAAACTTATCCAATAACCTACCTATGGCCGAAGAAATACTCTCACTATCATTTCGAAACTCCTCAAATGTAGTTACTCTCGTTTCTACTGAAAAATTTGTTCTTACAAGCTTAATGCCTACTGTTCTGAACAGGTAGCCGTGTTCTCTAAGCCTTTGGTAAATCTCTTCAATTAACTCGTCAAGATGCACATGAATCTTTTCTTTATCTCGAGTATAGATAGCCAGGGTATTCTCGGTACTGAGAGATACATTGTCAGTTCTTGGAGCTACGATCTCGTCATCAGTGCCGTTAGCCACTTTCCATATCCAAGAACCATTTTTTCCAAACCGTTCCTTTAGTTTCTGAACATCAGCTTTGGCTAACTGCCCAAGTGTATCAATTCCTATCTCTTTTAATGCCTTTTGTGTTTTTGGTCCAATGCCGGCCACCGTCCCTACATCAAGGGGCTCAAGAAATTTCTTCAGCTCGGTAGGATAAACAACAGTTAGACCATCAGGTTTTTCAAAATCAGACGCAATTTTTGCAGCAGATTTCGTTGATGCAACTCCTATAGAGCATGACAGGCCGCCACATTTTTCTTTAATTGTATTCTTTATTTTTGTAGCGTACGCTTCAGGACTTTTGCTTTGGATTCTTGTTGTACAGTCTAAGAAGGCTTCATCTATACTTGCTTGTTCTAGAGTATCTGCATATCCTTGAATTGCATTCATTACCTGCTCTGATATCCCTCTGTAATATGGTATATCGACAGGGTGTAGTATTAAATCCGGGCATAATGATTTAGCTTTTGAAAGTGACATGGCAGAGCTAACACCATATCTCCTTGCTTCGTATGAGCATGAGGAAACTGCTCCTTTCATAATATCTCTCATTTTTTCATCTGTCATTATGACTGCATGAGCCTTTCCCTTCAATGAAGGATCTCTTAGTTCCTCGCAGGATGGGTAAAAGGCATTCAAGTCAATACATGCTATGACTCTACCGATCCATTTTTCATTGGACTTAATTATATAAACACACATGCTTAGCTCGACACAACTCTGTTATGCATTATACATTTATCTAAATAATCATTAAAGAAATGTGCACAGATATTACCAAGCATCATTATCATTGCTGGTGCACCAGCAGCAGTTGGGAACCCTGACACTATATATTATAGGCAGAGGTGGTATGTCGCGTATCTCATCCATTATCTGAAAGATGTTTTGTGTAGGTTTGTTGTCCTTGGATTGTCCCACTAGCTCATTCTCCTCCATTGTCTTATAATAATTATGGTAACTTTGTTACCTGTCATCATTGTTTCTCTGCTCTCTCCCTTGGGAATAGAGCTTCGTATGGGTCCAGTATTTCTTGAAAAATTGCCCTTCCCTTTTCCGAAACTTTGTGTTTGATTATCGTCTAGTTGATCCACGGTTCTTCAAACCTTACGACTACGTAATTTTTTTGATTCTTCGCGGGTCAGCTCTATACTCTTGGTCAATACATCAAGCAGGAAAGCCAACTCACTATCAGAGTATGAGGACAAGAGTTTATGCATTCTTTCGTGAAAGGGAATAAAGATTGCTTCAATTTTCCTTTCCCATTTCTTGTTTCGGGTAGGCTCGACAATGGTTCGACGCCTATCTTTTGGATCATTTGCCCTTCTTACATATCCAGCTTTTTCTAATCGATCAATAATTCCTGTTACTGCACCGGTAGTCAAGCCAGTCAGCTCAGCAAGCCTGCCAGCTGGCATGGCTCCATATTGTCGGATAAGATCCAAGCATTTATGGTCAGTAATGTGAAGACCAAGTACATCTGCTACACCCTGGTGAAACATGATTGTTTCAGTTGACATTTCTCTACGCTTCTCGATAATAGCTTGAATGGTCTCTTCTCGCTTGTTCATGCTTAATGTTAAGAGTGAGGAATAGATATATATTAGTTTTTTAATATCTTAGTAGATAAGATAATGATCAAACAAGTGAATGTCAATATGACAAACTTAAGACACGTATTGTCAATAGGGCTGGGCGCGGCAACACTTGCAGTGGTCTTGACTTACGTCTTAGGTGCCCAAGCGTTGCTGCAGACACCCCAGGCGGAGGAAGGCCACAACATGTTTATGTCAATGTTTATGCCACTCATTCAAGGAATAACCGGCGGTCATAGATCGATGGCACAGATACACGGCGCCCCGGCGTCGGAAGATGCAATGATGCAAGGAATGTCAGAGCCCCAGATGCAAGGAATGAACCAAGGATTGATAGGGAATAACATTCTAGGCAGCCCAGCGACGCTGCCGGCAGGAGGGCTTGCAGTGATAGTCGTCACAAGTGCCATTGCACTGGCTGCAGCGGCATTTGTTGTGTCTTGGAAGC